>CADEEX010000659.1 GCA_902826465.1 uncultured Acidobacteriota bacterium | reverse complement strand
CTGGACCGTGAACGCAGACGCACCGAGCGAGACTCGGATGCAGTCGACCGAGACGTGGCTGAATGGGCGCGGCGGCACGACTTGCCTGTGGCCGATGGTCACGTCCAGTTTCCGGACGTCCGTATTGAATACGAGCGCCCTGACGGCGAACGCCGAGTCGAAGATATTGAAGTCGCGACCCCTCATTACAGGGGCGCCTACGCCGCCGCGAAGGGACGTTCAGGCTTCACCTGCTACCGGATTGACGCCCGTGTCGGAGCACGGGGCGGTCGATCGGGAGGCCGCGGCCCAGCAATCGCGGAGGAGCTTCTGCGATGACGCACCAGGAACGCGTCGCCGCTGTCGAGCGTCTTGGCTTCACCGAGCGGCAGGCCGAGTTTCTGGTGCTGGTGATGCTGCACTCGGGCGTCTGTCTGGGCAGGCAGTACTGCACGTTCGCCGGCATCGTCCGCGGCCAGAAGATGGTGGACTTCTTCGACAGGCTGGTGAGCCGGCGCTTCGCGACCGCCTATCGCTGCGGACACAACAAGGCGCGTGTCTACCACATTCACAAGGCGGGCCTGTACGAAGCCATCGCCCAGCGCGACGCGCGCTTTCGGAAACGCTCGATCCTCGCCAGAACCATCGAGCGGTTGATGATTCTCGACCACGTCGTGGCTCACAGAGAGTTCACCTGGCTCGGTGCTGAGGACGACAAGCTCGCGCACTTTCTGACCAGCACGTCCCTGCAACGGGAGGAACTACCAAAGCTCGCGTTCGGCGAAGGCGCGAAGGGTGTTGTCCGCTATTTTCCGGACAAACTGCCGATCGGCGTGTCACAAGACCGCCGCTCGCACGTGCTCGTATATCTCTTGCTGGGGCCTCTGCCGCATGACTTCAGGGCGTTCCTTCGCCGTCACGCCGAACTGCTGCGTGGATTGTCCGGGTGGTCCGTCCGTTTGCTGGTGCCGACCGGCGTCAAGAGCGAAGTTGTCAGGGCCTACGAGCGTGCATTCCGCGAGGAACTCGCCGTCCCATTGCACCCTCAGGTCGCCGCCGAACTGCGGTGGTTTTATCGGTCCGCAGACGTGACCGCCACGGTAGATCAAGGACGTCTCAAGAAGGCGCGGCGAGCATTTGGCGCCCCACGATTTCGTGCCCTACAAAAGATGTGGCGTCTCGATGGCGACCGAGTCGTTGATGTCGCCATGTCGACTAGTCTTTCGGACGCCATCGCGCGTGATGACGGCCGATTGGAGTGTCATGAACTGCGTGGTCAGTACTTCCACCTCTCTCCCCTGGTTGGCTCGGCCTGACGCCATGGCTGAGAGAACAGGATGGGGAACAGGGCTCAGCGCGGGGTGTTCCCCCCATCTGAGCCATGCCCATCTGGAAAGCGAAGCCAGTGGTCGGACGGAATCGGACGTGGCCCGGGACGCTAAGTCATCGCATCGTGCCCGTTTGCCGACACCGCATCCGGGAGGCGCTCTTCGTCGCCCGCCAGGGTTCGCCGCCAGCAAGCGACCACAAGACAAGCAACCCTGGTGTGAGCGACCAGCCGTTTTAGCCGCGTTCGCCGTCAGGCCCGCGGCCAGCGCCGGTCGCTCACACCAGGGTTGCCTCATCAGCTGTCATGTACCGCGGCTCGCGTTTCTGCGTGGGGTTACCACCGAGAAATCGCGCCGCGTTTTAGCCGCCGTTCTGTCGTGCCCAGCGCGCGGAGGCAGCGGGCGATGCGTTCACCCCAATCCCTTACTGGAGGAGACCATGCCCCTCATCAAACCGCGTACGCGCGGAAAGCAGTTGGTTCGCCATATCGCCCGTCTCGATCGCGAGACGAACGAGACTCTGTTTGCCTACGCCAAGTTCTTGGGCGAGCCGACGGACTATGTGCTGAACCAAGTGGTCGATACCGTGCTGGCTAAAGACAGAGAGTTCCAGAGCTGGCGGGCGGAACACCCCGAATCGCAT
>CADEEX010000658.1 GCA_902826465.1 uncultured Acidobacteriota bacterium | reverse complement strand
CTTTGAGTGGCGGTCGACGCCATCCGGGGCAGCGCTCGTCTGCCGGCCGCTCGCGGCGGTGGCCGCGCACCTCTTTACGACGCGGCCGTGGCAGCTGGGATCCCGACAGGCAACTCTTGATGACCCGGCACCGTGGGGCGAGGTTGCCGCCGCCATGGGCGTGGGTGTCGATCGACTCGTCAGGCTGCGCCAGGTCCACGGCGCCGTGTCGGTGCTGGCGGCACCGGCGCACACGCTGCCAGCCGCTGACGTCGTGATCGGAGACGACCCTGATCTCGCGATGGCCGTGCAGTCGGCAGACTGTGTGCCGCTGCTGCTCGCCGACGCGCGCACTGGCGCGACGGCTGCCGTGCACGCGGGCTGGCGCGGCATGGTCGCGGGCGCCCCGCAACACGCGGTACAAGCCCTCGCGGATCGCTACGGGACACGTGCGAGTGATCTGTATGCGGCGATGGGCCCGTCGATTGGTGCATGTTGCTACGAGGTGGGCGACGACGTGCACCAGGCCTTTGTGCAGGCCGGTCCGCGCGGTTCAGCCGGTCGCTGGTTTCTCCGCGATCGACCGATTGACCCACGTAATGCCGCATTCCGATCGTTGCCCGCGGTCGCCAGGGATGGGCACTGGTACTTCAACGGGTGGGCGTGCGTGACCGATCAGCTCGTGATGAGCGGGCTGCGTGCCGACCGGATCTTTTCATCCGGACTCTGCACGGCGAGTCATTCCCACCTGTTGTGCTCGTATCGTCGTGACGGCACGCCTGCCGGCCGCCTCGCGGCCGTTGTCAGGCCGCCCCTCGCCACGCGGCGTGACGAGGGGTCATGACGCTGGCGTGTTCGTGTCGGCGGTGACGGTCTTCGGGATGTGGAACAGGATCCGCTGACAACTGTCGCACTGCATGATCTGTTCGTTCTTGAGCACGGTGTTGAACACCTGCGGCCGCATGCGGACGTGGCAAATGGTGCAGATACCATCACGTGCTTCCGCCATCGCCACGCCGTTGCGCTTCTTCGAGACCTGCTCAAACATGGCCAGCACGTTCGCTGCGAGTCCGGCCACGACGCCGCTGCGCTCCTGCTTGAGCTGATCGACCAGCGACTTCTTCTCGGCGTGTTCGGCGGCGATCGCCTTCTTCTCGGCCTCAGCCTTCTTCTGCTCTGTGCTGAGCTCGGCCTCGGCCTTCTTCACCGTCGCGGATAGGTCGTCGGCCGACATCATCAGTTCGAGTTCTTTGTCTTCGATGGTCTTGATCTCGGTCTGGGCGAAGGCGATCTCGTGCTGGATGGCGTGATATTCCTGGTTGGTCTTGACGTTCATGCCCTGTTCGCGGAACTTCGAGAGCCGACCTTGATGGACGGCGATATTCTTTTCGAGTTCGCGGCGGGCCGCCTGATTCTGCGTCAATTGTTCCTTGGCCGTCGCGACCTGCAGTCTGGCGTGTTCCAGTCTCGCGTCGAGCGACTTCAGCCGCTCGGGTTCACTGGCCAGCAGCTTCTCGGCCGCCATCGTCTTCGAGTCGAGGGCCTGCAGCGCGATCAGTCGTTCGAGATCAGCATTCATGTGTGAGTCCGTTCATCTTATATCGCGGTCGTCGACGGCCGTGCTTCAACACCCACCGGCCTCCTGTCGCGACACTTCCCGGACGCGAAGCGCCGATGCTTCGTAGACCGCGTACTCTTCCCATTCGTAGCCATGTTCCCTCGCGAACCAGTAGACGCGTCCTGACCGATCATGAATGGCGGCGGCAGGGACGGTTGTCATCGGCCCCTTCCAGTCGCAATCGGTGATCTCGGTGCGTGGGTCCTGGAGCCGCAACGCACCCGACGCCGACCGGAGGATCCAGCCGCTCATGACGGTCACTTCTCCGCAGCCAGGTCCTCCCGACGGCGATCCGCCCTGATAGGTCTTTCTGGCTTGAAAGTGCAGCACCGTGGCCGGCGCATCGTGTTCTT
>CADEEX010000657.1 GCA_902826465.1 uncultured Acidobacteriota bacterium | reverse complement strand
AGTCTGCGCGTCATCCTGCGCGTCGAATAGTGTCGCGCGCAAGGACACTGGCTCGATTCTCGCGTAGCCTGATGATGCAAAGCGCTCTGCCGACGCACCGGATCGGTCCGTCGCGACCGTCCTCGCAGCTCGACCTTCACGACAAGCACGCAGTTTGCAGCCAGACCTTCCATACGGCGGCATCGAGCCGCCTGTGGAGGAATGCACATGCGTAGTCTGATCAAATCTCTAGTCCTGTCCGCAGCCGTGGTTGTGATCGCACCGTCGATCGCGCGCGCAGAGGGCTATGTCAATCCGTGGGCCGGCGTGAACTTCGGCAGCAACGTCGACAACGGTCGCACCAGCGTTGGCGTCAACGCCGGCGCGCTGGGCGCTGGCATCATCGGCGGCGAGCTGTCGTTCGGCTTCAGCCCAAGCTTCTTCGGAGACAGCAGCGACTTCGGCAGCAACACGGTGATGGACTTGATGGGTAACGTCATCATCGGCGTGCCGCTCGGCGGCGTGATCAAGCCCTACGTCGTCGGCGGCTTGGGCATGATTCGCACGCAGATCGATGGCGGCGACGTGTTCGACGTCTCGATCTCTGACAACGATTTCGCGTGGAACGTCGGCGGGGGCATCATGGGCTACTTCAGCGACCACGTCGGCGTCCGTGGCGACGTGCGCTATTTGAGCAATTTCCGTAACACCTCGTCGCTCGACTCGCTCGACTTCGACGGGACCTTCAACTACTGGCGCGCCTCGATTGGCGTCGTCATCAAGTAATGGCAATTCAGGGTTCCACGGTTCCAAGGTTCCAAGGTTCCAAGGTTCCAGATGCAGGTTCAATGAGAGGTCACGAAATGCGAAATCACATGTTCACGCTGACGTTGAGTGCCGTGGCAGTTGCGGTGCTGGCGAGTGCGCAGCCGGCGAGGGCCGATGACGAGGTGAAACTGTCGGGATGCCTGGTGAAGGCGTCCGACGGCGACGGCTATCTCATCACGAACGGTCCAGGCGAGCCGGCGATGAATCGAGCTGGCGAAGGCAAGGTCAGCCCCGACGCCTTCGGCGCGTCTGGCGATTTCTCGACGATCGTCTACTGGCTCGACGACGACAATTCGTTGAAGCCGCATGTTGGCCATCGCGTCGAGGTCGAAGGCGACCTGAAGGGTGAGGCCAGGGACGGCGAGCTGAAGGTCGATCGTAAGGATCGGTGGACGGAACTCGAGATCAAGTCGAACGGCCGCACCATGCACGCCAATGTGCCGAACAGCTCTGTCGTGCCGGGCAAAGACGGCAAGAGCCGTATCCTGGTCCGCCGCGTCTCCGTTGAGAAAGTGAAGATGCTCGACGCGGGCTGCAATCAGTAGGAGGTTCCAGGGTTCCAGGGTTCCAGGGTTCCAGGGTTCCACGGTTCCACGGTTCCTCGGTTCCGAGTTCAGGGTGCGGTCTTTCGTGCTCTGCACCAGGAACCGTGGTACCAGGAACCCGTGGAACTTTGTAGCGCTAGAATGCGCCTGGAGGTTCTTCCATGCGCGCTCTGGTCGCCGCGTCGTTTTCCGTTCTCTTCATCTCTTCCCTCGCTCTCGCGCAAACCGCGCCCCCTTCACCCAAGTTGTTCGCCTCGTCTGCCGAGGTCACGGCCATGATCGCCAAAGCGAAGGCCGAGCGCAGACCTGATCAGCCGAACTACTCGCAACCGATCGTACGGCTCGCCCCGTACAGCGCGAACCTCGAATACCGTGTCGCCGGTCTCAACGCCAATGCCTCGGTGCACGAAGGCGACATCGAGATGTTCTACGTCGTCGAGGGCTCAGGCACCGTGGTGACAGGCGGCAAGCTGCGCGACGAACGGCGTACCAATGCCGCGAACCTGTCGGGCACCGGCATCGACGGCGGCGAACATCGCAAGATCGCCAAGGGCGATGTCATTGTGGTGCCGAAGGGCGTGCCGCACTGGTTCGGCGAAATCGACGGCGCGCTGGT
>CADEEX010000656.1 GCA_902826465.1 uncultured Acidobacteriota bacterium | reverse complement strand
AGGCGGGCACGTTCGACGAACGATTTCACCTCATGGTGGATCCACCTCAAGTTCGTTTTCGTTTACGTGACGTGACTCTGCAGCAACGCACGGGATGGCCGGTCGCTGATTGCACGATCTCGCTGCCCGCGTTCAGTGAACTCAAGTGGAGCGTCAAGCGAACGCTCATCGTCGAAAATCGAGACGTGTTCTTGTGTCTCCCAGAGGTTTTGGACACCGTTGCGGTGTTTGGATCAGGGAAGGCTGCGCTGCTGCTATCTGAATGTGAGTGGATGCGGATGACGGATCTCGTTTACTGGGGTGACTGTGACGAAGCGGGTTTCGGCATCCTGTCAAGTCTCCGCGCGAGCTTCCCGAACTTGAGAAGTGTTTTGATGGATCAAGACGCGTGGGTTCGTTGGAGGCACCTAGCGACACCAGGCAGACGCGACCCCACGTCACGCCATGTTCACCTCACCGAATCTGAGCGCGCAGCCCTTCGTGATGTTCTGAGCGGACCGCTGATGCTTGAACAGGAGCGAATTCCGCCGGCGTTCGCCGCGGATGCTATCGCGAAGGCGTTCGCGATCTCTGACGCCATCGGCGGCTAGTAACGTGGATGCTTCGGAGACAGGCGTCCAGAGGAGTCGCCAGGCAGCAGGAGGGTGTCAGGAATTTTGTGTGTGGGGCATAGCATGAGGAGTCTGTATGCCCCGCAAACCGAAACCGGAGAAGCCACGCGCCGAGATCTTGGCGATCCCTGCTGCCATCCTCGACCAGCTCGTGCGCGAGGGGCCGCTGACCGCGGCCGAGGTCGACACCGCCACGCGCCGCTTCAAGAAGGCGCTCATCGAGCGCGCCCTGGGGGCCGAGCTCAGCCATCATCTCGGGTACGCACCCGGGACGCCCAAGCCGGAGGTCGCGACGAATCACCGGAATGGGACGAGCGGGAAGACGGTGCTCACCGACGACGGCCCGGTGGACATCGCGGTGCCACGTGATCGCGACAGCACCTTCGAGCCGCAGCTCATTGGGAAACATGAGCGGCGGTTCACCGGCTTCGACGACAAGGTCCTCGCGCTCTACGCGCGCGGCCTGACGGTGCGGGAGATTCAAGCGTTCCTCAAGGAGATGTATGCGGTCGAGGTGTCACCCGACCTGATCAGCACGGTCACCGATGCCATCGTCGCGGAGATTACGGCGTGGCAAAGCCGGTTGCTCGAGCCGATGTATCCCGTGGTGTTCTTCGACGCACTGCGCGTGAAGATTCGCGATGAGGCAACGGTCCGGAGTAAGGCCGTGTATCTGGCCCTCGCGATTCTCCCCGATGGGAGCCGCGACATTCTCGGGCTGGGGATTGAGCAGACCGAAGGCGCGAAGTTCTGGCTGAAAGTGTTCACGGATCTGAAGACCCGTGGTTGCCAGGACATCCTCATCGCCGTCACTGATGGTCTCAAGGGCCTGGAAGAGGCGCTGGCCGCCGTGTGGCCGCAGACGACCCTTCAAACCTGCATCGTGCATCTGCTGCGGCAGCGCCTGGACTTTGCCAATTGGCAGCAGCGCAAGTCCCTGGCCATCGCGTTGCGCGTGATCTACACCGCACCAAGTGCCGACGCGGCGTTGCAAGCGCTCGACGGCTTCGAGCGCGGCGAATGGGGGCAACGGTTTCCGACGGTGGTCGCCGCCTGGCGCCGTGCGTGGACGCGGATCATTCCCTTCTTTGCCTTCCCGCCTGAGATCCGACGCGTCATCTACACGACGAATGCGCTCGAGAGTGTCAACGCGCAGCTGCGCAACATCATCAAGACGCGCGGCCAGTTTCCCAACGACGAGGCCGCGACCAATTTGTTCTGGGTTGGTCTTCCGCAACTTCACGAGGAAATGGGAGCGCGCGGGGCCAACCGGGCACCAGGCAATGAACCAATCGCGATCCGGTAGGAAACCCCGCTTCACGAAGGCGATGATCTGAAATGGTCTACAGTGGGGTGGCGGTGACG
>CADEEX010000655.1 GCA_902826465.1 uncultured Acidobacteriota bacterium | reverse complement strand
CACGAAGAAGCGCGACAGCGTCCGATCGTTGTACGACGAGCCCGCTAACAGCAGTTCCTTCATGAGCGGACCGACCACCGGTACCGTGTCGCTGATGTTGGCCGCCACGGTCGCGCCCCAGAAGCTCAGTTGCTCAAACACCAGGCTGTAGCCGGTGAAGCCGAGCATCAGCGTACAGACCAGGAGCGTCATCCCGATCATCCAGTTCAGCTCGCGCGGCCGCCGATAGCTCCCGGTGAAGAACACCCGCATCTGGTGCAGCACCACCGCGGCAATCATCAGCGTGGCGCCCCAGCGGTGCAGGCCACGGATGTACCAGCCGAACTGCGCCTCCTCGGTGATGTAGCGGACGGACTCGAACGCCGTGGACGGCGACGGCTGGTAGTAGAACGCCAGCAGGATACCGGTCACGATCTGCACGACGAACAGGTACGCGGGTGTGCCCCCCAGCGCGAACCACCAGCGCTTGAGGTGATACGGCACCGGCTCGTTCGACATCGTCGCGACGGTCTCGAGCGAGACCGGCACGCGTTCGTCGATCCACTGACGCACACCGCTCATACGCGCGCGTCCTCTGCCGGCCGCGCCGCCGACGGACAACCGCGGCAACCGGCTGGCGGGGATAACGGCCCATAGGTCTTCAGCACGCGCGCCTGACGAGCGAGTGAGAGCTGCTCGGCTGACACCAGAATGTAGAGCAGGCCGGAGTCAACCGCGAGTTCGTAGCGTGGCAGCGACAGGCCGGCATCGCCCGGCGGGCCGCCGGTGGCCTTGCCCGACACGTCGAAGGTGCCGTTGTGGCACGGACAGAAGTAACGTTCGTTCTGCCCTTCCCAGCGCACCTGACATCCGAGATGTGGGCAGGTGCTCGACAGCGCGACGAAGTCGTCCACCGCGCCGCTGTCCGAACGGCGCGTGATGTTCACCGTGCGCCCGTCAGGCGTCAGAAAGAGCAGCGTCGTGCCGACATCAATCGCATTCAACTGGGTCACGAACAGCCGCTGCAGTCGGTTGGCCTGCGCAGGAAGCATGAAGCGCCCGCCGATCCAGGCAAACACACCGTAGCCGCCGGCGAGTCCGGCCGCCATGAGTGCGCGCGCGGACAAACGGAACAGGCCTCGTCGCGACAGCGGCGGTGTCTTCTCAACGTGGGCGGGCGGCTGATGAGTCGTCGACATAAATCAGAACGGCGAATAGCCGGGCGAGAGGAATGCCGGCATCGTGTGCAAGTGATACAACGGCGGCGCATACACGATGAAGATCAGGACGGCCGCCACCACGGTCCACAGTCCAAACCGATCCCAGATCGACGGGCCAGGCGTCGGCGGAATCAGCGACTCGGCGTAGTCGATCGTGCCGAGGGCACCGCGAGGCGACACCAGCATGGTGCCGACGATCACCGTCAGATAACACACCGCCGACAGGGTGAGAATCACGCCGCCCACGGCAGACACATTCACGTAGGGCGTCCACGTGGCGGCGATCGGCGACCCGGCATAGAACGACGTGTAGATGCGACGCGGCATGCCGAGCAGGCCAACGATGTGATTGGGGATGCTGAAGAACATCATGCCGACGAACCACAGATAGGGCTGCCAGGTGGCGAGCCGCGGCAGAATCAGTGCCCGCCCGGTCAGGCGCGGCAGCATCCAGTAACTCACGCCCATGAACGATAAGGCGACGGCAGTGCCGACCGTGAGGTGGAAGTGCCCTTGAATCCACGCCGTGTTGTGGATCATCGCGTTCATGGCGTACGCGGCGTTGATGGCGCCGCCAAAGCCGCCCATGGTGAACGTGATCATCGAGAGGGCAACACCGGCGAAGAACGGATCGCGCCACGGCAGGTGGCGAATCCAGCCGAATGTGCCCGTGCCGCCGTTGGCACGGCCGGCGTGCTCGAGCGAGGCAATCACCGTGAAGGCGGTGACCAGACTCGGGAACATGATCGCGTAGGTGGTGAACGTGTGCACCAGCTTCCAGCCGCTCG
>CADEEX010000654.1 GCA_902826465.1 uncultured Acidobacteriota bacterium | reverse complement strand
TTATCTCTGTGGCGCCTGTGGGCCGCTCTGTCGCAGCCACATTATTCCCAAGTTCGTGGGCGAATGGCTAAAGGCGTCCAACGCGACGGGGCGCCTGCGTGATTCGGCGGCGCCGAATCGGCTGATCGAGGATCTTCCGTGGCGCTACATGCTCTGCAACGACTGTGAGGAGCGGTTCTCCCGGGTCGAGGCTGAGACGAGGATGCGCATTTTCGTGCCTCTCCACGAGCACGAACAGGTGGCCTTCCGCTACGGACCGGCGTTCGTGCAGTTTGCCGTGTCGGTTCTGTGGCGATGATGTTGCGCTCTAGACGCTGGACGACCTTTGCGAATAGGCGCTCCTCGATGAAGCGCTCCCAAGTGCTCCGAAGCCGCTCGTAGAAGTCCTTGCTGTGAAGCCGGAAGGCGGTCATGTCTCCGGCCTTCGCTGCTCGTTCCACGTTGACGAGCAGCTGTTTGAGCGCCCTGATGCGTTTCGCGACACTGCGCGCTCCGAATGGTTCCTCATTCTCAACGAAACCGGCGTCGTAGTCGGTTGCAATCAGCGTGCGGAACTGATGGTCGACGTCTTGTATCTTCTCAGCCTGCTCGCGCAAATCAGCGAGAAAGGCCAGGTCGTGAGTAAACACAATGACCTGGCGATGCTTCGCAGCCGCAACCAACCGTCGCGCGACGTACTCACGGACGTTGTGATCGAGCGAGGATACGGGATCATCGAAAATCAGCCCCGACGGGTCGTCCCCGAGGCGTAGCTCTGCTAGAAAGCACGCGAGCGCGATCGCGGTCCTCTCGCCCTCGCTGAACACCCTCTCTGCTGGAACGTGCGCGAGTTCGGCGCTTACTAGCGGCGTCACCTGCACGGTACCCTTGTTCGTCGCCTGAGAGAGCGTCGGCCTCCGGCGTCGAAACCCGAGTTCGCGTAGCTCTTCGTTGACAAGGTCAGCGTACCGCGCCGTCATGTGCTTCTTGTGGAGTTCGCCGGCCTTCAACGACGCAGCTCTAGTGTTGATCGACCCCTCGGCTTGGGATAGGCGCTGACGTTCCCGAGTCGTTGCGATGAACGCGCGGACTGCTTCGATCGATTCAGCAACGGCCTTTCTCGTCCTCAGCTCGAGGGCAGTCCGCTCGAGGTTCTTCAACTGCACGTCGGCGTCGGCATCGGTCGCTGGCAACGAGGACAGCTCGCGCTTAGCGGACTCGCAGAGCACCGTGACGGCATCGAGCGCGCCGGTCTCAAAGGCGGGAAAGTCCGGCGGCGTGGTCCTTGTTGACAACAGAGCGACCATCCCGTCGCGCCGGTCCTTCACGGTACGTAGGAACGCGTCGACTGTCGACCGTACAACCGCATGACCCTCCAGGATCGCCGCGTCCTCGGGCGCGAGGGAAGTCGCAATCCCACGAAGTGTCGCAAGACGCGCTTCGACGCCCCTTGCGGCGAGCGTCTGCTCCTTAACGGCGGTTCCCTCGAGGTGCTCCTTGAAACGCTGCAGTCGACTCTGGGCCTCAGTAGTGAGCGGTTGCCAGCAGAGAACGCACCTGTCTTCGAGAGACATCGGTCCGCGCGAGGCAGCCTGACTGTGCAAGGAGTCTGTGTAACGCGTGGCTGCCGTGAGCAGCTCAAGCCACGGCCTGCCCTGCACAAAGTCGGCGCGCGCCTGGTCATCATGAAGCGCCTGCACTGCTTGAACCGCCGCGGATGCGTTGTCGAGCGTCGCCGCCGCTACGTTGGCGGCTTCGAGGGCGTCCTCCGCAACGGCATTCTTGCAGGACGTCAATCGGGCGTGAATCGATTCCAATGCCTGGAGCCTGCTCTTCACCTGCGCACGACGTGCCGACGGCGTCTGCAGTGTGGCGGCCAAGATCGCCGCCTCACACTCCGCCAAGTCGATGGCACTCTGCTCAGTCCAGGTCGCGAACTCGGCAACGAGACCATCAGTGGTTGAAGAAGACAGACTCTTGATGAACCGCCCGGCGCTAGTGTCGTTCTC
>CADEEX010000653.1 GCA_902826465.1 uncultured Acidobacteriota bacterium | reverse complement strand
GTGGCCGCCACTGATGCCTCGCGTCGGCGCCGATCGCTACGAGTCGCTCGTCCTGGCCGTAGGCTCATTGCGCACGGTCGAGGCACGCATCACCGGCGGCTTCGCGTACGTCCCCCTGCGAGCGCCGGTGCGCGGAACGACCGATGGTGCGGCGACGCAGAACCTCCCGCTGTTGTCGGCGGCTGCGGCCCTCCAGTCAGTCGCCACCACCGAGCCGACCGCCGAAAATCTCCGAAGTGCTGGAGTGGCCTATCTCGTACTTGGCACGTACGACGAGGCGGTCCGCTCGCTCGAGGCGAGCACCGCGCTCGATGCAGCGAACGCCAGGGCGCATAGCGACCTGGCGGCCGCCTACCTGGCTCGCGGGAGCCGAAGCGGCGTGCCCGCCGATTACGCCCGCGGAGCGGAATCGGCGGCTCGCGCGCTGGCGCTCGATGCCACCCTTGTCGAACCGTATTTCAACCGTGCTCTCGCGCTCGAGCGTCTGGGGCTCACCGACCAGGCGCGCACCGCGTGGCGGGAGTATCTGCGGCGCGACCCTGGCGGTGAATGGTCTGCAGAGGGCGCGCGCCATCTGGCGGCGCTCACGCGATCGGCCCAGGCGTTCCCGGACGCGTTGGCAGGGCTGGTGCGGGCGCTGGCGGCCAACGACTCGGCAGGCGTGCGCGGTGTGGTGGCCGCCTATCCACTGGCCGTACGCGACTATCTCTACGATCGCGTGCTCACCGACTGGGCCGACGCGGTGCTCGCCGGACAGAACGGCGCGCCGGCCTTGAAGGTCGCGCGTCAGCTGAGTGCGGCGCTGGAAACGGATAGCGGCGATCGGCTGGCCTCGGCCATCGTCGGCCAGGTCGTCGGCGTGAAAGGCGACGAGGCCACGACGCGCCTTGCGCGCCTGCAGCGCGAGTGGTCCGAGGCGAGGCGCCTCCTGGCCGGCGATCAACTGGCCGGCTCGATGCCGATCTTCCGTCACTGCGAGCGCCTTGCCGCGACACTCAGGCATCCGCTGCAGGTGGTGTGCGCGTATCAGGCAACGACATCAACGCTCAACGCCGACGGACAGTCGCAATCGTTCGAGGCGCTCGAACAGATTGCGGACAAAGCGACCCGTGAAGGGTTCTTTGGCTTGCTCGGCTCGGCGCTGTGGCGTCGTGCATTGATTCGGACCAATCGCGGCGATCTTGGAGGCGCACTGGACGAATATCGTCACGCGCTCGAGGCGTTTGTGAAGTCTGGCGAGACCGACAACGTCGCGAATGTCCATAGCCTGATGTCGGAAACCCTGCGTAGTGTGGGCGACCTGGACAACGCCTGGCGGGAGCATGCGGCGGCGCTTCAGTTGTCGGCGCCGCTCTGGACGCCCAAAGTGCGTCATCAGATTCTCGTGCAGGTCGTGCTCACGAGCCTCGAGGCAGGGCTCCCGTGGGTGGCACTGTCCGCCGTGGAGCAGCTCGTGGCGGAGGATACGGCGTGGCAGCACGCCGGGTCGTTGGCGTTGGCACGTGCACACCAGGCACGAGTCTTGAGTCGCCTGGGGCGAACCCGCGAGGCGCTCGCGTCCCTCGCCAGCGCGTATGACGGATTGTCCGCAATCCCCGATCGCGACTATCAACGTCGCTTCGAGACCGAAGTGCGGCTGGCGGAGGTGGAAGTGAACGACCCCACAGCGCCAGACGCTGTGATCGATGCGGCCACCCATGCCATCGACAACCTGCGCCATATCAACGCGCTAGGGCGGCTTCCGGGCTTTCTCTTCGCTCGCGCCAGGGCCGCGGCGCGGCGGGGCGATGTTGTTGCCGCGGAGAACGATTATCGCGAGGCGGTGAACACGCTCGACGTGGCCCAGAAGCAACTACGTGGCAACGTGCTGCAGATCTAACTCCTCGAACCCATCTTCAGCCTGCTCCGGAATTTGGCCGAGCTCGCGCTGGCCCTCAGGCGCGATGCGCCGCGAGCTGAGGAGTATCTGGCGCAATCCCGCGTACCTGG
>CADEEX010000652.1 GCA_902826465.1 uncultured Acidobacteriota bacterium | reverse complement strand
TACCAGTACTTGATCAAGCGGGTCGTAGAGCCATTCGTGCCCGCGCCGTGTGACCAACCGGTCGCCCGTGAAGCAATCCAGCAGCGCGCCGCCTACCTGAACGACCGCCGCGGCGGTCTTTACGATCTGTCCCTCTATTTGGTTCTCCTCTATGAGGCACCGCACGTGGCACGCCGAAGCAGTGACCTCAGAGGGTTGTGGCGATCGCCAAAAGAAGCGCTTCGCTCGTGGTTGTCGACGGATCGCTCGGTCAAACTTTTGGAAACAGAACTTGACCGAGCCATTGGGACGCTCCGCCAGAAGTCGGAGGCGTTTGAGATTCAGATTGGCGAGTTTCAGCCGAGACGCCTGGCCAAACGGGAGGCGTTCAGATTCTTCCGCGAACTGGTGAACTACGCGCCGGCCGTGATCGATGGCGCCACGCTTACGCACGACACGCATCTCGACTACTTCGTCTCGGACTCCCCGGTGGATTGCCACCGTGACCATCTGCTCGTTGGCGACCGTGTAGTCAAGGTTCTTTCGATGAAGGAGCCGCCGAGCCAGACGTTTGCATTCCTGCTCCAGGACCTCTACCAGGTACCCGGAGAGTTTGTCGCCTGTCTTGAGTGGCAGCGAATTCCCAGCGATCGCATGCGGCGCGACATTCAGACTCGCCGCCGCCACTTCTTCAATAAGCGCGTGTCGATCGTGAACTACGTCTCACCGGAGACCCACCCGGAAGAAATGTTGGTCGACGATTCGGCGGGCGCTACGGTCCACCAACTCGGTGAGGCGCTGACCGAACTCGACGTAAACGGACACTTCTTCGGGAGTTGTTCGCTCACGTTGGTCCTGCATGGGCTCGATGCAAGAGCGCTTCAGCACCAAGCCGCCGAGGCCATGAAATCAATGGCAATCCACGACGGCAGCCTGTTCGAGGAGACCTACAACCTGCTGAACGCGTGGCTCTCAGTAGTCCCAGGGAATGCTGCGCACAATCTCCGCCGGTTGGCCTTGCTAGAGACGAATCTCGCCGACCTCAGCTTCCTGTTCACGATCGATCAGGGGGAGCGCTTCAGCGCTCATCTTGGGCGAGAAGCGCTCGCGGTGTTCGAGACACCACACCAGACACCGTATGCATACAACCTGCATGTCCAGGACGTCGGCCACACACTGGTGCTGGGCGCCACCGGAAGCGGCAAGAGCTTTCTGCTCAACTTCCTCATCACACACGCTCAGAAATACGCGCCTCAGACGATCGTCCTCGACGTTGGCCACAGTTATCGGAAGCTGACGACGCTGCTGGGCGGCCGCTATCTTGAAGTGGGTCTCAGGCAACAGGGCGTCTCAATCAATCCGTTCTCCTTGGCGCCGACTCCCGAGCACCTGCACTTCCTCCATGCATTCGTCAGGGTGCTTGTGGAAGGCGACGACAACTATCGCGTCAGCGAAGCGGAAGACCGCGAGATCTACGAAGCAGTCGAAAATCTGTACGTGCTTGAACGCAGCCAGCAGCGCCTGTTCACCCTTGGGAATCTCCTGCCGCGTGCGCTGGCGGGACGACTTCACAAGTGGGTAGGCGAGGGCCGCTACGCGCGTCTGTTCGACAACCTTGAAGACACGTTGACGGTCGAGCGCCTGCAGGTCTTCGATTTCGAGGCGATGCGGGCCTACCCGGTCTTACTGCAGCCGTTGCTGTTCTACGTCCTGCACCGCGTCGTCGCCAGAATTCAGGACCCCGATGAGGCCCAACGCCTGAAGGTCTGCGTCATGGACGAGGCCTGGCGCTTCATCCAGCACCCGACGCTACGTGCTTACGTGCAGGAGGGCTTGAAGACCTGGCGGAAGCACAACGCTGCGATGATCCTGGCGAGCCAGACGGTAGAGGACTTCGCATCGGCCGATCTTCTACGCACAATCGTCGAGAGCTGCCCCACGAAACTTCTGTTGGCGAATCCGGCGCTCGATCGCAAGCACTACGCCGAACTGTTTCAGCTGAACGCGATGGA
>CADEEX010000651.1 GCA_902826465.1 uncultured Acidobacteriota bacterium | reverse complement strand
CGAGAACGCACCGGATCAGACGTTGCGTCACGAGTTGAAGGGGAGCGCGATGGAGCGAGCCAGAGTGAGTGGATTGAGGCGCAACGGTCGCCTCGCACAACGCAATCGCCAGGCAAAGGCCCGAGGATGAAAGCGACAGCGACGCTGGCGCCGGCGCTGCTGCTGTCGATGCCGCAGCTCACGGACCCGAACTTCAATCGCACGGTCATCCTGCTGTGCAAGCACAGCGACGAAGGCGCGTTCGGACTGGTCGTCAATCGACCGCTACTCACCACCGGTCGGGTGGTCGTAAGCCTCGACCCGCCGGTGTCCACCGAGCGCGAGCTCGAGGTGTGGATCGGCGGGCCGGTCGAGCCCGAGCGCAGCTGCATGCTGATCGGTGGCCCGCAAATCGAGCACGAGATGTACGGCAGCACGCCGATCGCCGAAGGCGTGTCGCTTTCGACATCGCCCGACCTGTTGCGACGGCTGCTCGAGCCCAACCCACCGCTCGATACGCGCCTCATTGTCGGTTACGCCGGTTGGGCGCCCGGTCAGCTCGAGGCCGAACTCGAAGAATCAGCCTGGCTGCTGAGCGACGTCGATCGCCAGTTGCTGTTCGAGACCCCGGCCGAGCAGATGTGGGAGCGCGCCATCCGGCGCCTTGGCGCAGACCCAGCCGCGCTGCATTCATCGCGCGGCGTGCACTAACGAGGGGCGAAGTCCGAGAGTCGAGGCTCGGGGACCGAGGGGCGAGGTTCGAGGTTCGACTCACGAGGACTGTCCGGTACGACGCTCCAGCGACCCTCGACCCTCGAACCTCGCTAGAATGTGCAATGCCCAAGCTGCTGCCGATGCTGTTCTTCGCGGGCGCGCTGGCCACCGTGCTGAGCGCTCAATCGTCGATGCCGGATGCGAACGCCCTCCAACGCCTCGCCGCGCAGTTCGCGCCGACCGAGATTACCGCCGACCTCTCGAAGCTGTCCGCCAACGATCGCCGGGTGCTCGCCAAGCTGGTTGAAGCGTCCAAGCTGATCGACGCGCTGTTCCAGCGGCAGGTCTGGGTGGGCAACGATGCGATGTTGCTCGATCTGTCGCGTCGGACCTCACCGGAAGATCGGGCGCGGTTGCATTACTTCCTGATCAACAAGGGACCCTGGGACCGCCTGGATCACTATCGCGCGTTCGTGCCCGGAGCACCGGCCAAGCCCCTCGGTGCGAACTTCTACCCTGAAGGCGCGACCAAGCCCGAACTCGAGCGCTGGATGGCCGGGCTCTCGGAAGCTGAGCGAACGCGTGCGACTGGATTCTTCACGGTCATTCGTCGGGCCGCGAACGGCGGCTTCTCGATCGTCCCCTACAGCGTCGAGTATCAGAACGAAGTCGGCAGAATTGCGGCGCTGCTGCGCGAAGCCTCGGCGCTCGCGAGTGCGCCGACGCTGAAGGCGTACTTGACCAAGCGAGCTGATGCGCTGCTGTCGAACGATTACTACGACAGTGATGTGGCCTGGATGGAACTCGACGGCGCCATCGAGCCGACCATCGGTCCTTACGAGGTCTACGAGGACGAGTTTTTCAACTACAAGGCCGCGTTCGAGGCCTTCATCACCGTCGAAGACGAGGTCGAGACCGCCAAGATCCAGAAGTTCAGCGGCGAGCTGCAGGAGATCGAAGACCGGCTGCCCATGGATCCGAAGCTGCGCAATCCGAAGATCGGCGCGTTGGCGCCGCTCGTGGTGGTCAATGAGATCTACGCGGCGGGCGATGCCAATCGCGGCGTGCAGACGGCCGCCTTCAACCTGCCGAACGACGAACGAGTGCTGCGCGAGAAGGGCGCCAAGCGCGTCATGCTCAAGAACGTGCAGGACGCCAAGTTCGCCAAGACGCTCGTGCCGATCTCCAAGGTGGTGCTGTCGCCAGCCGATCAGGCCAAACTCTCCTTCGAGTCGTTCTTCACCCACATCGTCGTGCACGAGATGATGCACGGGCTCGGGCCGCACAACATCACGGTGA
>CADEEX010000650.1 GCA_902826465.1 uncultured Acidobacteriota bacterium | reverse complement strand
CGCACCTTCGGCGGATCGAAATATCCGGTCTACGTCCCCACGGCCGCGTTCATTCCGGTGATTGCCGGCCTGATGGGGAAGTACGACCACGGCATGCTGATCGCGTGTTCGATCATCGCCGGCGTCATCCTGATGATCATGGGGCTGGCCGGCACCGGCAAGATCGTGAAGCTCGTGCCCAACTCGATTGTCGTCGGATTCACGGTCGGCATCGGCGTGACCATCGCGCTGACCAACCTTGACGCCGTGCTCGGCCTGCAGGTGGAAGGCGAAGGGCTGTTCGGGCTGCTCGCCGGCATGTTTCAACACATTGGCAACGTCAACGGCTACGCGATGCTGATCGGTTTCGGCACCTTCCTGGTGACACGCTACCTGCTGAAGGTGTCGATCTTCATTCCGGCGCCGCTGATCGCGCTCGGCTTCGCGACGCTGGCCGCGGGCACGGTGCTGCAGGGCACTGGCCTGACGCTGGTCCACGACCAGTATGGCGAGATTCCGAACAACTTCTTCCAGTTCACCGGACCCGCGTTGCCAGCGATGTCGGCCTCGGTCGCGATCGACATGGCCTACTACGTCATCGCGATTGTGTTCGTGTCGTCGATCGAGAGCCTGCTCTGCTCGTCGATGGCCGATCGGCTCGCCGGCAACAAGCGGACGCCGTTCAATCCGGACAAGGAGTTCTGGGGCCAGGGTCTGGTGCAGATCATCACGCCGCTCATCAACGGCTTCCCCTGCACAGGCGCCCTCGCACGCACGGCCACGAGCATCAAGTCGGGCGCGGTCACGCCGCTGGCCGGCTACTTCAAGTTCGCGCTCAAGCTCGGTATGGCCTACTACCTTGCCGGCTATCTGAACCTGGTGCCGATGGCGTGCATCGGCGGCATCCTGCTGTGGGTGTCGACCAACATGATCAAGCCGGCCGAGTGCCGCCACGTGTGGCAGACCAACAAGATGCACGGCCTGTTAATGGCCTACACCGCGGTGATGGTGCCGGCGACCGACTTCCTCACCGGCGTGATGAGCGCGCTCGCCATCTACATCGTGTTCCGCAAGCAGTTCGGCGAGCTGCCCGATCCCGACAAGGCACACGTTCCGCAGATCGATTCGCGTCAGCCGATCCCGGCGTAAGGAGTCACATGACTGGGTTCAACCATATCGTCGTCGCGCTCGGTGCCTCGGGAGGCGACTCGGCGATCATCGAGTACGCGTCGCTCATCGCCAGCTTCGCAGGCGCCAAGGAAGTCCGCTTCGTTCACGTGCTGACCGAGCCGCCGGCGGAAGCCGGATCCGTGCTCGAGCGCATGCGTGCCGACGTCGCGCAGTCGTTCACGGCCGCCAATACGACCACCCTGTGCGACGTCCTGCGCGGTTCGCTGACCGATCGGCTGCTGGCGTACGTCACCGAGCATCAGTCAGATTTGATCATGATCGGTGCAAAGAAGCACAAGCTCGGCGCGCGGCTGGCGATGGTGGCGCCATGCTCGGTGGCGGTGGTGCCGGTGCGTTATCCGGCCAAACTGTCGCACCTGATGATCGCCGTCGACTTCTCGGACGCTGCCGCGGCGACGCTGCAGTGGGCGACCAGCATGGTGATGGGCGATCGCGCCATCCGCTGCACCGTGGTTCATGTGGTGACGCCGGAGTCGGCCGACTTCCTCAGCGGCGAAGAAACGCTGAAGGCCGAAACCGAGGCGATGCGGCGGTTCCTGGAGCGAGCCAACCGCCACGACGTGCCGGTCGAGACGCGGATGGTCAGCGTCGAACGGACCACTGACGTGGGACGCAGCCATTTCGCGCCATCGGCCTCGATTCAGGGCGCCGATGTCGCCTATACCATCCTGGCCGAGGCCGAGAAGTGTGGCGCCGACTGCATCGCGCTCAGCACCCGCGGGCGCAGCCGATCGGCAGCGATATTGCTGGGCAGCGTGACAGAGAAAGTGATCGAACGATCACCGGTGCCGCTTCTGGTGGGAAAACACAGTGGCAAGAACC
>CADEEX010000649.1 GCA_902826465.1 uncultured Acidobacteriota bacterium | reverse complement strand
GGCGGAGCGGTGGCCTATGGTCTTGGCAGCTTCGCCTTCATGCGCGCGGCGATCCCTGCGGGGGCGGCGACCGTGTTCGATGCGGATGTGAGTGCCTACGACCTTGCCATTGGCGCGGTTCCTGCCGCCGCGGCGCGACAGATGCCCTCGCTCGACGAGGCGATATGGTGGGACGCTGTCGTCGCCACCGCACGGTTCGACGGTTCGACGCTGGTCTCCATTCATCTGGCGCCGATCGATCTCGGTGCCGATCGACCAATCGCCGGTCGAGGTCTCCCTCAGCTGGCGACCGGACCAAAGGCCCGAACGATTGTCGAACGGATGACGAGGCTGTCGTCGGCGTTTGGCACGGCCGTGTCGCCGGACGGAGAGGGAGGGGTGATTCAGGTCAACCGCCCCGCCGCCGCGCGCAACAATGTTGCCGCAGGCAGATAAGTTTGGCGACCACACGCAACGAAGTTGCAAAGACGGTCGGCCTGGGCCCGCAGCACTGGCGTGTGCCGGAGGCTTCAGCTACGATTCCGCGCCCGTCTATGTCCACCAACACCGGCACCACGAGTACACCGACGCCGGCGTCGGTCGCGCCGTCGTTTCACGCCGTGTACGAGTCGCGTGTGACGACGGCTGCCGCCGCCGCGGCGCAGATCGCGAGCGGCAGCACCATCGCGATGGGACTGTCGCCGTGTCAGCCGCCGGCGTTGCTCCGGGCGCTGGCCGATCGCGTGCTGGCTGGTGAGGTCGCCGACCTCAAGGTCTACTACTCGGTGTCAGGACGGCACCTCCGCAACACGTTGTTGCGCTTCGAGCTGCTGCGCCAGGTGCAGCCGTTCTGTCTGTTTTTCGGTGCCACCGAGCGGGAGCTGGCCGCGCGCGGTCGAGCCGAGGGACGCCGCCGCGTCGTCCACTACGTGCCGAACTTCTTCTTCGAGCTCGATCGGCTGATCGCCGAGCATGGGCCGGTCGATACGTTCATGACGACCGTGGCGCCCATGGACAGCGACGGCTATTTCAGCTTCGGCACCAACAGCGACTACTCGTGCCAGCTGTCGCGCCGTTGCGGCCGCATCGTGGTCGAAGTCAATCACCACATGCCCCGCGTGCACGGACCGGCGAAAGTGCACGTCTCCGAAGTGGCCGGCATCGTCGAGCACGACGAGCGGCTCGAATCGTTTCCGGTGCCGCCGCCGAAGGAGCTCGATCCGCTGGTGGCCAGAAACGTGGTCGATCTGATTGCCGATGGGGCGACGCTGCAGATGGGCATTGGCAGCCTGCCGGGCACGGTCTGCGACTTTCTCACCGGTCACAAGGATCTGGGCATTCACACAGAGCTCTTCACGCCGCCGATGGCCACGCTGATGGAGCGGGGCGTGGTGACCAACGCGAGGAAGAAGCTGGACGCGGGCAAGACCGTGTTCACCTTCGCCCTGGGCGATCGACCGATGTACGAGTTCATGCACGAGCATGCCGGCATCGAGGGACGCCCGGTGTCGTACGTGAACGATCCGCGGATCATTGCGCAGCAGGACCGGTTCGTGTCGATCAACTCAACGCTCGAGATCGATCTGACCGGGCAGTGCAACTCGGAACAGCTGAACGGCTATCAGTACAGCGGCGCCGGTGGCCAGGTCGACTTCGTGCGCGGTGCCTTTGCGTCGCGCGAAGGAAAGTCGGTGATGGTGCTGGCGTCAGTGGCCGCCGACGGCGCGGTGTCGAGGATTGTGCCGCCCCTGCACGGCCCGGTCACCACGTCGCGCATGGACGTGCACTGGGTGGTCACCGAACATGGCGCGGTGTGCCTCAAAGGCAAGTCGGAGTGGGAGCGTACCGACGCACTGATTTCGATCGCCGCGCCGCAGTTCCGCGAGGAATTACGGTTTCAGGCGGCGCACATGCGATAGGCGGAAGTCGAGGTTCGAGGTCCCAGGTTCGAAAGTCGAGAGTCAGCGGAGAGATTGATGCATAGCAGCGATGGGAAAGCACAGGCGGCGGCAAG
>CADEEX010000648.1 GCA_902826465.1 uncultured Acidobacteriota bacterium | reverse complement strand
CCCTCCCGGGTCGCGTCGGGGTCTATGCCATCGCGCTCCTCGGCGTGTTCGGGAGCGCCGGCCTGCTGTGGCGCGTGCCGTTCATCGTGCCTGGCGCCGCCACGCCGGTGCTGGTGCTCGAAGTGCTGCTGATCGCGCGCGCCTGGGGGACCGGTCCGGCCCTTGCCGGATCGACCGCGGCCGGCATCGCGTTCGCCGTGTACTTTCTCGAATCGGGCGAATTCGTCCGCGATCTGAACGACTGGGTCGCCTTCATCGCCTTCACGGTCACCGCGATCATCGTCGGCGAACTGTCGGCGCGCGCCGAACGGCGGCAGATCGAAGCGGAGGATGGCCGGCGCGAGATCGAGCAGCTGTATCAACAGCTCGGCGCAGCGTTTGAACGCGCCAGCGACGCCGAGGCCGCGCGCCGCAACGAACAGTTGAAGGCGGCGCTGCTCGATGCACTCACCCACAATCTGCGGACGCCGCTGACGGCGATCAAGGCGGCGGTCACGGCGCTGCTCGGATCGCCGTCGCCCGAGAGCCCGGCGCCGCCCGCTGGCCTTTCTCGCGAGGGGCGTCGCGAACTGCTTCACGTCATCGACGAAGAGTCCGACCGTTTGAACCGGTTCATCGAAGGGCTGTCAGGCGCTGACACGCCGGTGGATGCGGTGCCGCACGTGTCGCGCAAGGCGTCGCGCCTCGACGCCATCGTGAAGGATGCGCTGACGCGCGCGGACACGGTGCTGCGGCGCCACGTCGTGCGCACCGCGCTGCCGGGCGACACGCTGGAACTCGGCGTCGATCCAGGCGCCATCACCGAAGTGCTGTACATGCTGCTCGACAACGCCAGCAAGTATTCGCCGGCCGGCACCACGATCACGATTGAGTCAGCGGCTGAGGGCGACCGTGACGTCCGCATTACCGTCACCGACGAGGGGCCGGGGATCGCCGCGGAGTATCGAGAGCAGGTCTTCGACAAGTTCTTCCGCATTCCGGGCCGCGAGACCATCGACCCACGCCGCGGAGGGGTCGGCCTCGGTCTGCCAATCGCGCGTCGATTGCTGGAGTCGCAGGGGGGGCGTATCCGGGTCGAGGCGGCACCGGCCGGGGGCGGCACGCGGATGGTGCTGACGCTGCCGCGCGCGGCGATGGCTCGGACGGGCGCCGAGGCGGCGGGCGCGGCCGCCGGCGACGCCGGCACGCGCGCCAGAGTCTGATAGCGTTGGATACGCGGCTGTGCGATCAGCGGCCCAAGGCATGAGCGGAGAGATACCCATGGTTGAAGCGGTCGACGCGTCGCGTGTGCTCGTCGTAGACGACGAGCCGCAGATTACCCGCGTGCTGCGCACGGTGCTCAGCAGTCACGGCTACCAGGTCAGGACTGCGGCGGAAGGAGAGTCGGCGCTCACGAGTTTCAGGGAGTGGGCGCCGGAACTGGTGATCACGGACCTCTACATGCCGCATATGGACGGCGTCGAGCTGTGCCGCCGTATCCGCGAAGTGTCGTCGGTGCCGATCATCGTGCTGTCGGTGAAGGGCGAAGAGCGGACCAAGGTCGAGGCGCTCGATTCAGGCGCCGATGACTATGTGACCAAGCCATTCGGCATGGACGAACTGATGGCGCGCGTGCGCGTCGCTCTCCGCCGCCGCGGCGCGTCTGACGACGTGGCGTCGTTCGATGCCGGAGACTTCCGGGTCGACATGGATTCGCGGCGCGTGCACACGCGGGGGCAGGAGGTGCGACTGACCCCGAAGGAGTTCGACCTCTTTGTCTACATGGCCCGCCACCCGAATCGCGTGCTGACGCACGCCGCGCTCCTCGAAGCGGTGTGGGGGCAGGCGTCGCAGGAGCAGCCCGAGTATCTGCGCGTGTTCATGGGGCAGTTACGCAAGAAACTCGAGCCAGACCCGTCGAATCCGCGCTATCTCGTCACCGAGCCGTGGGTCGGCTACCGGTTCAATCCGAGAGGATAAAGACGGGACGGTCTGCCGTGCCAGCCTCTGCAACGG
>CADEEX010000647.1 GCA_902826465.1 uncultured Acidobacteriota bacterium | reverse complement strand
CACGCCAGACTGGCGAAATCCAATGGCTGCAGCGGTTGCAGAGTGCGCTCAAGGACAACAAGTTCCGCCTTTATTTCCAGCCGATCGTCTCGGCGTATGGCGGCAGCAGCAGCGGCCCAGCGATGGAAGTGCTGGTGCGCATGGCGGATGAGCCGGGTCCGGATATTCTGGCCGGGGACTTCCTGCAGGCGGCGGAACGCTATCGCATGACCTCGATGCTCGACCGCTGGGTCGTGCAGGCCACGTTCAAGGGACTCTCCGACGGCTCGATCGATCTTGCTGAGGATCGCAGTGTCGCAATCAATGTCTGCGGCCAGACGCTGGGTGATTCGCAGTTCCTCGAGTTTGTGGTGGAGTGTTTCGATCGCACCGGCGTGCTGCCCAGTCAGATCTGTTTCGAAATCACCGAGCAGGCCGTCATCAGTAACCTCGACCATGCGCGGCGCTTCGTCGGTGTGTTGCACGGCATGGGTTGCAAGTTTGCGATCGATGACTTCGGCTCCGGCGTCGGCTCGTTCTCCAACTTGAAGAACTTGCCGCTCGACTACGTGAAGATCGACGGTTCTCTCATGCGCAATCTGGGGCGCGACACCGTCAATCAGGCGATGGTCGCGGCGATGATCAAACTCGCGCGGACGCTCGATTTCAAGATTATCGCCGAGCAAGTCGAGGATGAGGCGGCGCTCGAGGCGGCCCGTCGGATGGGGGTCGATTACGTCCAGGGTTACGCGATTGCGCGACCCGAGCGGTTGCTGCTCGCGGCGTGACGGTGCGCTGAGCGATGGCAAGCCTGCCGTGCCGCTTCTGGCAGCGTCATCCAACGTGTCTCCGGCCTGCGTCCCGGTGCGCATTGCTCGAAACTCGTGGTCGAGTTAGAGCACGGTTGTCCTGCGCCGCCAGCACACGCGCCGCTCGTGCCAGAGCGAAACCGCGTTCCTGGACGAACGTTGTTGCATCGCGTCGGCATTTCGCGTCAGGAAGCGGCTGACACGCAGACAGGCACTATCAGCGCAACAATGCCGCTATAGTTCGGGTCTCCTGCATACAGCGGAGCCGTTGCCACGGTTGGCAACGCCCGCCCTCAATCACCAATGGAGTACACCGGGATGAATACCAAGAACGCGATGTTGGCTGCGGCCGTGGGTAGCTTGTTTACACTGGGCGCCGCTCAGGGCGCACTGGCTGCCGATGGCGCCACCGAGAAGTGCTACGGCGTGGCCAAGGCCGGCATGAACGATTGCGGCACGTCAAAGCATGGCTGCGGCGGCAAGGCTGCGACAGACGGCGACAAGGCCGAGTGGGTCAAGGTGCCGAAGGGCACCTGCGAGAAGATCGTCGGCGGTTCGCTCGAGTCATCCGAGAAGGCAGCTGGCAAGAAAGAGGCCATGTAAGGGTTCTCCCAGGCGGGGCGGCGCGTGAACGACAGCGTACAGCCCGGCCCGCCTGGGACTCTCCCCGTCAAGCGCTTGGTCGATTGTCTGCCGGCGCGCGCCGGCATCGGCTTGCGCGCCAGGCATCATGCTGCGGTCGTCGCCGAGCGGCCCGCCGTCGGCTGGCTCGAGGCGCACAGCGAAAACTACTTTGGTCGCGGCTCCCAGTCGCTGCACTGGCTGCTGCAAGCGCGCGAGTACTACCCCGTTGCTCTGCATGGCGTCGGCCTGTCGTTAGGCTCGACCGATCCTTTGGATGCTGAGCACCTGCGCGAATGGCGTCGCCTGATAGAACGCGTCCAGCCGGCCGCCATCTCCGAGCATCTTAGTTGGAGTTCAATCGACGGTCGGTTCACTAATGATCTGCTGCCGCTGCCTTACACCCGCGAGGCGTTGCTGCATCTTGTCGATCGAGTTGACCAGGTGCAGGAGCTGTTAGGGTGCCGCATCCTGATCGAGAATCTCTCTAGCTATCTGCAGTTCGAACAGTCGGATATGCCGGAGTGGGTGTTCCTGGCGGAGCTGGCACGAGCGAGTGGCTGCGGCATTCTGCTCGACGTGAACAACATCTAT
>CADEEX010000646.1 GCA_902826465.1 uncultured Acidobacteriota bacterium | reverse complement strand
CTCGCGGGGTGACGAAGTCGACGACGTGTCGATCGACGGAGTGGGGCCCCGCGCCTACCGCCGACACGCCGGCGCAGGTGAGGTTTCCCACGCCGTCTCGCGGTTCGCGGAGCCGCGCGTGTCGCGCGCGCGGCGCTTCACCTGGGGACCGGAGACCGGATGCTGGATGGTTGAGCCTTGAGCCGTAAGCCCTTCGCCCTGAGCCCTGAGCCTGAGTGGCGAGCCGTAAGTCCTGGGCTGCGCCAAAAAGACAACGCGGCGGAACCCCGAAGGGCCCCGCCGCGATTGTGGTGTCGGTGACGCGCCGTTAGTTCGCCGCGTGCACGTACTGCTTGTAGGCCTTGACCCAGTCCTTCTTGATCGACTCCTGCGCCACCTTGAGGGTGATCGACTTGGAGCAGACCATCTGGTGCAGCTTCGTCTCGAGTTCGTCCTTCTTCGTCGCATCCCATTCGCCAGCCGCCGGCTGCGGCCAGAGGTTGTCGGGATCGTGCGTGCCACCGAGGGTCACCGGAATCAGGTGGTCAACCACCACCGACTTGTCGTCCAGGCGGCGGCCATAGCGCGACAGCGCCTGGCCGGTCTGCCACGGCGACACCGGCTTGACCGAGGCTTCGAAATCGGCGCTGCACACTTCGGTTTCGCTGACGCCGCTCTTCGCCCCTGGAGTGTTGATGCTGGGCAGCTGCGCCGCCGCGAACCGCGGCACGCCCAGAACCACGACCGCTACCAACGTGAACATTGCCTTTCGTGCCGTCATCTCTCGTCTCCCACCTTCAAGAAGAAAATTACGTGTCCTCGTAACACCGTGAGAATCGACCGCGCCCGTCTACATCTTTAGGAGTGGCGCTCAGGTCCCCTCGCTGCACAGTTCTTCTCGGCTCAGTTCGTCGAGTCGTCGAGCATCCGCGTCGCAAGGAGGTCGGTGCCGATCTTCCGGAATGTCTCCTTCAAGTCGGCGGCGCTGGGCACGTTGAAGAACTTCTTCGTGATGTTCGGATAGTCCGAGTTGATCTTCTTCATCGTCAGCAATGCGGTGGGTCGAGGACTCGGGTCGTCATCGCATCCACCACTGCCTGGAACGCCGTAGCCAATGGAATAGACCCAGGTGCCAGCAGCCTTAGCGGCTTGCGCGGCCGTAATGGCCTGGTTGCACGGATCGGTTGGTCCGCCGGTGTACTCGTTTGCGTTGCCGTCACTGACGAAGATGATCACGTCTTGTATGGTCGCCCGTCCCGCGCTCACCAGCTGGCTTTGCGCGTATGCGAGCGGTGCCGCAAAGTAGCTGCCGAAGCCGCCAATGGACTCTGCTCCGGAACATCCCGAACGGCCATCTACGGCTTTGACGAAGTTGGAGTCAGGGTTGATCACAGAGACGGTCGAGGTCCTGTAGTCGTTGGTCATCGGGATGATCTCGTAGATCGGCGACGCGTTGTAGTTCACCGTCACCGGATTGGGACTGCCTGTGCAGTCGTACTCACGACCAACATCGGTGCTACTGGCCAATCCCGGGAAAATCATCAGTCCCACTTTGTCGATCGGCGGATCAGAAACACCGCAGGTGGCGATGCCCTGCGCACAAGGCCAGAGCACACTGAGAAGGGTCCTGATCCCTTCCTTTGCTTCGACCAACGGAGTGCCACTCATCGATCCCGTCGTATCGAGAACGACGATGATGTCGAGTGGCGGCATGGCTCCGCCTTTCATTGCGGCAGTTGCCGTGGTTCTGACCGTCAGCGACGGAAAGCCGAGCACCTTGGCAAAGAACATCGGCACCACCGACGTCTGCGTCACGACAATTGTGTTATTAGGCGTCGGGGCGCTCGCGCAGTTGCCTCCGGTCATCAACTGCGCCATGAATTCGGTGCACTTTACGGTGCTGCTGATGGTGACGCTGGGAATATTCGCGCGCGCGTTCTTCCTGCCTGTCTCTGAGCTGAATTCGAGTGCCTTCGCGATCGCGCTCGCACTCGGGCTGCCGCTGGTATTGCTCAGTTCCTGCG
>CADEEX010000645.1 GCA_902826465.1 uncultured Acidobacteriota bacterium | reverse complement strand
TGATCCTGCTCGGCGCGCTCCTGAAAGTGGCGCGCGCGATCAGAAGAGACGCGGGCATGGGACTCGCCGACATGGCCGGGTTGTCGGTCATCGCGCTGGTTTACGATGTGGCGCGCGCGGCGGCGCTGGTCCGTCAGGCACCGCATCGAAACGCCGCGGTGCGCGCGGCCTCAACGCCAGCGTCATGAGCGCACCCATTCGCATCCTGGAGCTGCGCAGTGTCTACGGCACCGGCGGCGGTCCGGAGAAGACCATCCTTCTCGGCGCGGCGCGCACCGATCCGGCGCGCTTCGCCGTGACCGTGTGTTACATCCGCGACGAACGCGACAGCGTGTTCGGCATCGACAGCAAGGCGGCGACGCTCAACGTCGACTATGTCGAACTGCGCGAGCGCCATTCGTTCGATCGCTCGATCTGGGGAGCCCTGCGAACGCTGGTGCGCGACAAGCAGATCGACATCGTGCATGCGCATGAGTACAAGACCGATCTGCTGGCGTGGATGCTCGCGAAGTTCGAGCCGGTGATCCCGTTTGCTACCGTGCACGGCTGGACCGGCCATAGCAGCCGCGAGCATTGGCTCTACTACCCGGTCGACAAGCGGATTCTGGCCCGCTATCCGCGACTGGTGTCGGTATCGAGCGACATTACTCGAGAGCTGGTCCAGCACGGTGCTCGACCTGCGCGCATCACCACGGTGCCGAACGGCATCGATCACCGCGCCTTCCATCGCCATCGCCAGCGAGAGCCGGAGGTCCGCACGCCACTGGGTCTGTCGGCGAACGACTTCGTCGTCGGGACGGTTGGACGGCTCGAACCGCAGAAGCGCTTCGACCTGCTCGTTGAGGCGGCGGCGCAACTTCGCACCACCATTCCCCAGCTCAAGGTGCTCATCGCCGGCGATGGCAGCCTCAAGGAGTCGCTCGGCGCACAGATTCAACGGCTCGGCGTGTCCGACATCTGCACCCTGCTCGGCCATCGCACCGACATCGTCGATCTGCACCATGCGTTCGACCTGTTCGTGCAGTCGTCCGACTACGAGGGCACGTCGAACGCGGTGCTCGAAGCGATGGCGCTCGAAACACCGCTGATTGCCACCAACGCCGGCGGCACGGCAGACATCGTGCGCGACGGCATCGATGGACAGATGATCGGCATGGGCGACGCGGCGGTGCTGGCTGAGGCGATTGCCACTGCCTGGCGCCATCGCCCGATAGCGGCAGGCTGGGCAGCGGCGGCACGGCGCCAGGTGGAAACGGTGCTGTCGTTTGATACCCGCATGACGGCGGTCGAGGCGATCTACACGGAGCTGGCCGCGTCGCACACGACAGGCTCGCGTACTGTTGGCGGCAAGACCGCGAGCCGCACCGCATGAAGCAGCTACTGAAATCGGTGGCTCGCGGCGGCGCCACGCTGCTGGTGTTGCCGTCGCTGGTGTCGTTCGCGATTCGCGCCAGCGTGATGGGCCGCGACCGGGCACTCGAAGGGTCGTGTCAGGTGTTGAGCCTGGTGCCCGGATTTCTTGGCCAGTACATGCGCCGGGCGTTTCTGGCGCGCACGCTTGCGGGCGGCTGCGCGCCGACCGCGGCAATCGAGTTCGGCGTACTGTTCTCCCAGGCCGGCGCGCGGATTGACGACCACGTGTACATCGGCCCGCGTTGTCACTTGGGCCTGGTACACCTTGAGGCCGACGTACTGGTCGCAGCAGGCGTCCACATTCCGAGCGGTGCGCACACGCATGGCACGGACACCGACACGCCAATGCGCGAGCAGGAAGGGCAGCGACGACTGGTGACGGTCGGCGCCGGATCGTGGATCGGCAGTAACGCCGTGGTGCTCGCCGACGTCGGCCGCAACGTCATCGTCGGCGCCGGAGCGGTGGTCACGTCTCCCCTGCCGGACAACGTGGTGGCGGCCGGCGTCCCGGCCCGCGTCGTCAAGCAGCGCGCGGCGCGCTCACCGGAAGCGGCGGATTGAGGAAGCGACGCTCGACGACGAGGTGAAAGAT
>CADEEX010000644.1 GCA_902826465.1 uncultured Acidobacteriota bacterium | reverse complement strand
TCGCCCCGGGCGTCATCGAACGCTTCTATAACGAAACGATCGTGCAGCGCGCCGGCCCCGAGCAGGTGCGCGCGAGCCACATCCTCCTCAAGACCGAGGGCAAGGACGACGCCACGGTGAAGGCGAAGGCCGAGGACGTGCTCAAGCAGGCCAAGGCACCGGGTGCCGACTTCGCAGCGCTGGCCAAGAAGTTCTCCGAAGACACGTCGAACGCGTCGAACGGCGGCGACCTCGACTTCTTCCCGCCGGGACGCATGGTACCCGAGTTCGACGCGGCCGCCTTTGCCATGCAGCCAGGACAGATCAGCGAGCTGGTGAAGACCGATTTTGGCTACCACATCATCAAGCTCACCGACCGCAAGGCGCCGACCGTTCAGAAGCTCGACGAAGTGAAGGATCAGCTCACCGAGCAGATCGCCTACGAGCGGGCCCAGGCCCAGGCCAACACGATGTCGCAGGCGCTGGCGGCCCAGATCAAGACGCCCGCCGACCTCGAGACGGCGGCCCGTGCCCAGGGGCTCACCGTAGAAGAGACCGGTTTCTTCGCGCGCGACGAACCGATTCTCAGCGTGGGTCAGGCACCGGAAATGAATGCGCAGGCGTTCGCCCTCGAAATCGGGCAGGTCTCCGGCGTGCTCCGCGCCTCACGCGGCTTCGTCGTCGAGACGGTGACCGAGAAGAAGGACGCCTACATCCCGAAGCTGGATGAGGTGAAGGATCGCGTCCGCGACGTCGTGATCAACGAACGCGCGCTGGCGATGTCGAAGCAGAAGGCCGCCGAAGTCGCGGCCAAACTGAAGGCCGCACCCGACTTCGACAAGGCGGTGAAGGCGGCGAACCTGCAGACCACCACCACTGACCTGCTGACGCGGGACGGTCAACTCCCGGATCTTGGTCCGGCGGGCGACGTCGTGACGCAGGCGTTCGCGCTGGCGCAAGGCGCGGTCAGCGACCCGATTGCCACCGGCACCGGCACGGCCATCGTCAAGGTGCTCGAGAAACAGCAGGCCACCGAGGCCGACCTGACCGCCGCGAAGGAAGGGTTCCGCGAGGAACTGCTGGCCGATCGCCGCAATCGCCTGTTCAGCTCCTACATGGTCAAGGCGAAGCAGAAGATGAAGATCGAGATCAACCGCGAGGCGCTCGCGCGGGTGGTTGGATAGGGTTCCACGGTTCCACGGTTCCACGGTTCTTTGAACCCGGAACCCTGGAACGAGGAACTCGGAACCGTTACCTGACAAACGTGTAAGGCATCAACGCCAGCGGTTCCCCACGGCGAAACAACGTGGCGGGACCGCGGGCGGCACGAAGGATCTCGATCTCCCCTCCCGTCAGATTCGCCCGCATCCATGTGTCAGCTGCGGCCGTGGCCTGCACGTCTCCCGACAGCGTTTCCGCGAGCATCTCGTAGAACGTCTTCGGCGTCGGGAACGTCACCAGCTCCACATCGTCGCCAGGTTTGAGACCGGCGCGCTCCTTGGCGACGGCAATCGCACGATCAAGACCGCCGAGATCGTCCACCAGCCCGTTCGCTTTGGCCTGCTGCCCCGTCCAGACGCGGCCGCGCGCGAGCTGATCGATCCGTTCAGGCGTGCTCTGCCGCGACTCGGCCACCTTGCGCAGGAAGTCGTCGTAGAACGCGCGCAACTGTTCGTCGACCTTCGCACTCTCTGCGGCGTTGTACGGCCTGGCGGGTGAGTTCATTTCGGCATGCGTGCCGATACTGTCGGACTCGATGTTCGCCCCCAGCTTTTCGTACAGGCCGCCGGTCACGAACTTGCCACCGAAGATGCCGATCGACCCGGTGAGCGTCGACGGTTGCGCCACGATCGACTGCGCGGGCATGGCAATGTAATAACCGCCAGATGCCGCCAGGTCGCCCATCGACGCCACGATCGGCAGATGCGGTTTGTCGCGGCGAAGCAGCATCAGCTCCCGCCAGATCGCATCGGAGGCGGCGGCCCATCCGCCGGGCCGTTTGGAGCGCAGGAGGAGGGCGCGAAGGCC
>CADEEX010000643.1 GCA_902826465.1 uncultured Acidobacteriota bacterium | reverse complement strand
CAGAATCGCACGCGCACGTCTGATTTCTGGGCTCGGGGCTCGGGGCTCGGGGCTCGGGCCTCGAGGTTCGCGCCGACAAGGGATTCGATGCGTCTACGCCCTCGCCTGGTCCACACACGTCGCTACGCCGCGGGGCTGTGCGCGATCGTTCTGCTCGTGAGCGCGGTCGCCACGAATGCCACCGTTCCCATGCAGTCCGCCAAACAACCGCCACGGAGTGCGTCATGGCGGCAGCTCACTGCGGGCGACGTCACGGTTCTCGGTAACGCGGCAGATACTGACCTGAAGAGAACGCTCGACGGCATCCTGCAGTTTCGTTCAGCATTCGCCGCCCTGATGCCCGGGGCACGAACGACATCCTCGGTGCCGATGCGAGTAGTGGTGCTAAAGGATGACGTTGCCTTCGAGCGGTTTCAACCGCGAGACAGCGGCGGCCGACGGAACGTCCTGGTTGGCGGCTGGGCCGCATTCGAGGCCGACGACAACCTGATGGTCCTTCCCTACAGCGGGCATCCGGAGAACAACCGCACCCTCTTTCACGAATACACGCACTATCTCATTTATCAAAACGCCGCCAGAGTGCCGCCATGGATGAATGAAGGGTTGGCCGAGTTCCTCTCGACGTTCCAGCCGGAGTACGAGAGCGGCAGCCTGCTGGGTCGAGCGCCGTCCGAACGGGTCCAGTTGCTCCGCGAGCTGACCTTCATCCCGCTCCGCGATGTGATCGCGCCGCCAGTCGGCGGGTGGGGTAGCAGTGGTCAGGCTGTGATGTTCTACGCCGAGTCGTGGGCACTCGTGCACTATCTGCTGCTTCGGCACACATCGCCCACCAATGCGGCGTTCGATGTCTTCCTCCGCGCGACGGCGAATGGCGCCAAGCCTGAGGCCGCATTCGAGGAGGCGTTCGGCGTGAGCGTCGACAGCATCGAGGTCCCCTTCCGGCAGTACACGCGATCCTTCACCTTTCCTGCGGTGCGATTGCCGCGGGCGGTCGGCGCCACTGGGCACGTCGTCAGCGAGCGCATGCTGGAGGCTGACTCCAGATTCGTCCAGGGGAAGACGTTGCTCGCTGCGGGCGCCCTCCAGGAAGTCGAGAAAGAATTGAACGCGGCGCTCGAGATCGATCCGCTGCACGTCGATGCCCGCCTGGCGCTTGGGGCCCTGCGTCTGCAACAGGATCGACGTGGCGATGCGCTGAAGCTGTTCGACGACGTCGCCCGGAGCAGGCCCGAGAGTTTCATCGCCCAGTATTATCTGGGCACGGCGTTGAGGGATGAGTGGCGCTTTTCTGAAGCGGTCGACGCGTTTCAGCACGCCGTCACAACGAACCCGCGTCACGCCGCGTCATGGGCGGGGCTCAGCGACGCGACGCTCGGCGTCGGGCGCGACGCGCAGTCGCGGGCGGCGCTGATGCGAGCCCTGCAACTGGACGGCAATCCGAATCACTTCCGAGCCGCGGCCACGCAGGCATTTCGGCTCGGCCGCAATGAAGTCGCCGCCGAAAGAATCGGCCTCTATCTTGAACGAACGAGCCTGACCGAGGTCGCCGGTCAGTATGCAGCGCTGCTGGGCGTGATTGCGCACTGGCGTGCGAATCAGCAGGAAGAATCCCTCGCGCTCCTGACGAGAGTCAGACGTGAAGTCGGTCGTTCAGGCTGGACGTCGGCAGTGGTCGACTTCATGAGTGGTGAGATCGACTCGGATCATCTGCTCGGTCGAGCGAAGTCAAGAGGAGAGCAGACGGAAGCTCACACGTACGTGGGATTCACGTTCGACGCGAGCGGCCGACATGACGACGCGCTCAAGCACTTCCAATGGGTGGCCGAGCGCGGCGACAGAGCATACCGGGAATATCGTCTCGTCATGTCCGAGCTTGCGCGCCAGGCGCATGCCGGGACTGTAGCATCAGGTCCGGCCGCCGTAGCACCGCAGTAGCCGCGTTCACCCTACTGTGGGTCGAGCGTCCAGCCGTCCTTGCGCAAACGCTTCATCAGCGCGGCCATGTGGT
>CADEEX010000642.1 GCA_902826465.1 uncultured Acidobacteriota bacterium | reverse complement strand
CGACACGGCGCGGCGCAAGGCGCTCAGCCGCGAGTGGCAGGCCGACGTCGAGCCGGCACACGACACCACGCGCCCTGCCTTCAAGAGCGACCCGCGTCTGCTCTGGCTGGCGGCGTGGTTGAGGACGATCGCGCCAGACAAGGTGCTGCTGATCTGCCGCTCGCAGGCCAAGGCACTGGCGATCGAGGATGCGCTCAAGCAGCACTCGCAGATCAAGGCCGGCGCGTTTCACGAGGGGCTCACGCTGGTGCAGCGCGACCGCGCCGCCGCCTGGTTTGCAGAACCCGACGGCGCACGGCTCCTCATCTGCTCGGAGATTGGCAGCGAGGGTCGCAACTTCCAGTTCGCGCATCATCTGGTGCTGTTCGACCTGCCGCTTGATCCGGCGGTGCTCGAGCAACGCATCGGACGGCTCGATCGCATTGGCCAGCGGCACGACGTGCAGATTCATGTGCCGTTCGTGCAGCAGAGTCATCAGGAAGTGCTGGCGCGCTGGTATCACGAGGGACTCGACGCCTTCGCCAGCAACGTGCAGGGCGGGCGCGAACTGTTCGAGCGCTTCGGGAGTCGCCTGTACGACCTCGCTGGCCAAGCCGGCACCGGCCGCGGCGTCCTCGACTCTGAACTCGAGACCTTCATCGCCGACACGCGGCGGGCGTATGTCGATATTGGCCGCAGCCTCGAAGAGGGACGCGACCGCCTGCTCGAGTGGCACTCGTTCAAACCTGAGATCGCCGCCGCGGTGATCAGCGCCATTCGCGACGAAGACGACAGCCTGGCCCTCGATGCGTTTCTGCTGGCCGTGCTCGACCTGTATGTGATCGACGTTGAGGAGCTGTCGCCGCGCACGTACCGGCTCGGCTCTGCTGGCGTGCTGGTCGACGACTTTCCCGGGCTCACCTCCGATCGCGTCACCGTGACCGGCGACCGGGCACGGGCGCTCAACCGCGAAGACCTGCAGTTCCTGACCTGGGACCATCCGCTGGCGACCGGAGCGCTCGATTTGCTGCTTGGCTCTGAGCACGGCAACTGTAGCTTCGGCCGCTGGACGGATGGGGGGGTGCAGGAGATTTATCTCGAGGCCATCTATGTGCTCGAGTGCGTCGCCCCGGCACGCCTGCACGCCGATCGATTCCTGCCACCCACGCCGCTTCGGGTCATCGTCGATCGGCGCGGCACCAGCGTGGCCGACAATATCTCGTCCGCGCTACTGAACGAACGGCTGAAGAAGGGCGATGGCGGACGCGGACTCGCCGGCAATCCCAGGGTGCGCGACGAACTGCTGCCGCGATTGATGGAGCGCACGCGCGAGCTGGCGCAACAGGCGTCCGGGGCGGTCGTGGCCGACGCCAGGCGCACCGCCGCAGCCACCCTCGAGCACGAAGCCACGCGTCTGCGTGAGCTGCAGAAAGTGAATCGGAGCGTGCGCGACGAGGAGATCGCCGCGCTTGTCGAGCAGCGCCGCGTGCTCGAGGACTACGTCGGCGCTGCCAGGATCCGGCTCGACGCCGTACGGCTCATTTATCGAGGACGGGGGTAGGGTGCTTAGGTGCCTAGGTGCAGTAGTGCTTAGCACCCTTGGCACCCTAGAGTTACCGCCCGAAGAGTGCCGTGAAGCTGGCCGTGCCGATTTTCGCGGCGTTGATAGTGAATCCCGCGAGGGCCTGCGTCGCGTTCGGCGGCACGCCGGCCTTGTCGACACTCAACGCGTAGAGCGTAAACACGTAGCGGTGCGGCTTGTCGCCCGCGGGTGGACATGGACCGCCGTAGCCGGGCGTTCCAAACGATGTCGGTGACTGACCGGCGCCAGCCGGCAGGTTCCTGCCATCAGCGGTGCCAGCCCCCTTGGCCAGGCTCGTCGCGGTCGCCGGAAGGTCGTACAGCACCCAGTGCGTGAAGCCACCGACACCGGTCGGTGCGTCGGGATCGTGAACAATCAGCGCGAAGCTGCGCGTCGCCGCGGGTGCGCCGGTCCATTGCAGCGCCGGCGACACGTTCTGTCCTGTGCATCCGAAA
>CADEEX010000641.1 GCA_902826465.1 uncultured Acidobacteriota bacterium | reverse complement strand
TGTGGCTGTGCGCGGGTCTTGGCCTGTTCACGACCTCTTCGGTTTATGCGCAAGTCGCGTCGCCGGCGACAGAGAAGTTTTACGTGAATGTGAATTTTGGCGGGCAGCTCGCCAAGCGGACCGTGGGCAGTGTGGTAGCCAAGCCTGACGTGTATGGGGAACCGGCCACGCTCGATTCGACCCAGCCGGTCGGCGCTGGCGCGATGTTCGATGTCGGCGCCGGGTACCGCATTTGGCATGACCTCTACGTCGGAGTGGTGATCACCAGCTTCAGCGACACCGCCGACGCCACGTACACGGCCAGCGTGCCGAATCCGGCGTTTTTCAACGCGCTGGCGACATCAACCGGCGGCGCCTCGAATCTCGAGCGGCAGGAGATTGGCTTTCACCCGAATGTCACCTGGGTGCGTCCGCTGACTGACAAGATCGATATCTCGCTCGGCATCGGCGCTGCGTTCATCAGCCTGTCACAGCGACTGATCAACGACTTCACCGTGCCAGCGGGCACGCAGAGTGCGGTGCCGGTCGTGGCCGACGAAACGGGTCTGGCGAAGGGCTTCTTCGGCCAGGCCGATTTCATCTACAACCTCAAGCCGCGTTACGGCATCGGCGGCTTCTTCCGCTATGCCGGCGGTAAGGTCGATCTGTCGTCGGTGCCCGACCATAACGTCGGCGGCGCACAGGCGGGTGCGGGGATTCGCCTTCGTTTCTAACAGCGACGCGCCGATGTCAGGGGTTGCCTGAACGACGTCGCTGAAAGACAGGACACGCAGAAAGGGCCCGGAGCGATGACTCGCTCCGGGCCCTTTTCACGTTCGAGAGGCGCCGTCCTCAGGATCGACGGCCCGATGACTACCGCACCAGCAGGCACTTCGGATTGTGATAGCCGTCGCTGCCTTTGTAGAACCAGATCGGCGTCTGCGGTCCTTCCCAGTCGTAGAGCACGTCCCAGGCCCCACCCGTACTCGAGCAGATGAGGTCGCATGAGTAGCCCAGGCACTGGTTGCCACTCGTCTTCTCGTAGATGCCGAAGACGCCGCCACTGAAGTTGCCGGCGTTCAGATCCTTCGCCACGCCTCGCAGGAAGGCGTTGGTCGCGGCCTGGTCCATGTTGCCGTACTGCTTGCGCCGGCATTCGACGACGCCAAGGTGCGACGTGGCCGACGTGCAAGGCGCTCCGGGCGGCAGTCCAGGGCTTGGCGTACTGGGCGGCGGCGCGACAACCACCACCGGGGTGCGGAACACCGCGGTCGCCGACCACGGACCGAGCGTGCCCCCTTCGAACGCACGGACGCGCCAGAACAACTGCGAGTCGGACGGAAAGCCGCTCACGGCCGTGAACCTGGTGTCGTTGCCAGGAGTTTCGTCGATCTGCCACGACACGAGCTTCGTGCTGAACGAATCGGTCGTCGAGACCTCGAGCGCATACGCCACGTACGCCGGGCTGCCGGCGCGGCTGGCATTGCCCCAGTGGAATTCAGGCGACGCCGATGAGGTCTTCGTGCCGTTGGTCGGCGACAGCGGATTCGGGGCGCCGAACGAGACGGGCGTGAAGACGTTGAAGGCGGCCGCGGCTGAGTAGGGGCCGGTGTTGGCGCCGTCCTGCGCCTTGGCGCGCCAGTAGTAGGCGCGGCCGGACTGCAACGCGTCGGGCAGGCGCAGCGAGGTGCGGCCACCGTCGCCAGGCTGCACGCCCTCCTGAACGAATACCTTGTTACTGAAGCCGGCGTCGGCGGCGACCTCGAAGAGGTAACTCAGTGGACGCTGGCCATTGGAGTTGGCGTTCTCGAGCAGGAGCGTGAGCGGCTGACGGTCCCCGGGAATCTGCCAGCCAGTGGCTGGCTCGAGCGTTTTCGGCGCCGAGATCTCGACACCAGGAATGGGGCCCGCAACGGTCGGACTCAGCGGATTTTCGCTCTTCTGCAATTCACAGGCGCCGCCCAGAATCGCAAGTGGAAACAACAGACTGAGAACGGACAATCGCTTCATATCGAGACGCTACCTTTGAAGAACGGTCG
>CADEEX010000640.1 GCA_902826465.1 uncultured Acidobacteriota bacterium | reverse complement strand
ACTGGGCGCCGTAGCGATCCGGCGAAAACTCCGCGCGCGCCTGATAGCTGTCGTCCTCGCCCTTTTTCGTTTCCGTCTGCGTCTTCGAGTAGTAGCCTCCGACGCTGAGGTTGTTGAAGAACGAAAACACGCTATCGGCGGCGTAGGTCTGATTGGTGCTGGTCGGATCGGCAACCGACCGCGAACGGTTGGTCAACATCATGCCGATATTGCTGCGCCGCAGGATGTCGCGCTTCACCCGCAGCACGCTGAAGTTGGTCGACGGCGTCACCGTCGTCGTGCCGGCGTTGGTGAACTCCCGCTCGTCGGTCTGAATATTCACGGCGCCGATACTGACCCGCCCCACCTTGCCGGTGAGCCGCTCGCCGACATCGATCGGCACAACGAGCGGGCCTCGCGGTCCCTGCTCGAGCCCGATGCGACGGCTGTAGAACAGCACCGGCGTGTTGGTCGTGCTGGCACCGCCCTGCGTGGTGGGGAACGAGGCAAACGCAAAAATGCCGCGCCCTTCCAGGAAGAAGTCGCGTTTCTCAGGGAACTGGATACTGAAGCGCGTCAGGTTCACCTGCTGCTCGTCGACCTCCACCTGGGCAAAGTCGGTGTTGTAAGTGATGTCGGCGGTAAGGTTGGCGGTGATGCCGTACTTGCCATCGACGCCCCAATCCGGCTGCACGTCGTTGTTGATTGCGGGGTTCGCGAGCCGGTCGGTCGTGATCCTGCTGATGCCGTACGGCTTCAGCTCGATGTTGCGGCTGGCGGGCGGCAGGTCGAGTCCGGCCAGCGTGGCCGCCGCGGAAATGCGAAAGAAGCCCTGCGCGCCGCCCATGGCGATCGGCAGCGGCGTGAGATGCACCCACTCGTTCTTGCGGCGAATGGAACGGCGGATCTGAATGCCCCACTTCTGATCGTCGCCAGACGTGTAGCGGATCGAGCGAAACGGAATCCGCATCTCGATCGTCCAGCCACCCTCAAAGCGGCCGGTGCGCACGTTCCACACCGGGTTCCAGTCTGAGTTCGAGTTGCTCTCGTCGGCCTCGGTGAGATCCATCCGGCCGCCGAGCGGGTTGGCGTAGAACACGTAGCCGTTGCGGCGGTCGTAGAAGGTGTCGAGCATCACACCGAAGTGATCGTTCTGACGAATCTGCCCCTGGTCGCGACGCAGTTCGTTGGCGACCCATTGATCTGGTGGCGCCGAATCCCAACAGCGGCCGGTGACGTAGATCGCCTGATCGTCGAACATGATCCAGGCTTCGGTACGTTCGCTCGGCTCAGCGTTGTTCCCCGGCATCGTCTGGATGAAGTCCGAGATCGGCTTCTCGCGCTGATAGACCTGTTCGTCGAGCCGGCCGTCGAGCGTGAGCGGCTGATCGAGCTTGATGGCGCGAACGGTGGCCTGACGGCCAGCGTCTCGCGTGATCACCTCAGGTGCCACCGGCGCAGGTGGGGCCTGCACTTGTCCAGCGGCGGCGCTCACGGCGCACGTCAGCACGAGCAGTGTGGCCGCGAACGTAGACCGCAGGCGCACGTTAGAAGCGGACGAAGCGATTGAACTTCACCACGAAGGCGCGGTTCCTGAGGTCAGGATAGCCCTGCCGCAGCATTGAATCGCGCTCGTCCGTGTAGACGACGAACAGCTCGCTCCCGAGCTTGTACTCCCAGCGGAACCTGAAATTGCTGCTCAGCACGTGATCGGCAGAGTTCCATTGCACCAGGCTGCTGGCGAACATGCGCGCCGTAAATCCGTAGTCGCTGCGCAGGCGGACCACCGTCGAGGTGAAGTCGCCCTGCGGTGACGTGATGAGGTTGACCGACACGGTCGGTTCTAACGACCACTGCTTGAGAAGGGCGACGCGCCCGCTGCTGAATCCAACGGCGGTGATATCTCCGTTGTAGTAGCTGCCTCGCTGCAACGAGGCCGTGCCAGACATCCGACGTTGCTGCCCGAACTGGTAGCTCGTGGTGACGTCGTAGAACGCGTAGCTGCCGCGCCCGCACTCGAACGGGGCACCCGCGACTCGGAACGGATTGA
>CADEEX010000639.1 GCA_902826465.1 uncultured Acidobacteriota bacterium | reverse complement strand
GAGGTGCGTGTAGCCTCCTTCCCTTGATGAAGATCACCATTTCGTCGAACGGTCGGATCGTGTTGCCGGCCGAGTTCCGGAAGATGGATGGTGTTGAATCGGGCCAGGAGTTCGACGTCGAGCGCTTCGACCGTGGCGAGTACCGTCTCGTGAGGCGTGCGGCGCCCCGCAACGAGGGTGCGATTGGCTGGTTGCTGGCCTGCCCGGCAAAGGGCTTCTTCGTCCCGGTTGAATCAACGTCCTCAGCGCGCCGACAGAGCCGGCTCCTGAACCGCGTCATCCGCTCGCCCGAAAGGGCACGAGGCCACGCCGTCGATGGAGACTAGTCGCGCGGCGGCAGGCTCGCCAGGCGAGCAGCTTCGAAGTTGTCGCGGTTCCATTGCTCGGTGGCTTCGTTGAGTTCGGCGATGCTCCGCCGGCGATGCACGCCGGGAGGGAAGCGTCGCACCATCGTGCGGCGTCCGAAAGTCCAGACGCGCTCAATCGCACGATAAAGCTCCGGATCGCCGGGGTTGCGCCAGACCTCTCTCACGTCGTCGATGGACCTGAACTTGCGCACCGGCACTACGGCTCCAGCTTGAAGCGTTGGCGCAGCAGTTCGGCGTCAGCCTTGTCTTTCAGCCGAACGGTATCGCGCTTCATTCTGTACAACGTGTTCGGCGTGGCCACCGACACAGTGACGTCGCCGAACGCCAATCGGGTGGACTCGAGGTCGTCGAAGCCGAATGCCTCGCCAAGTCTGGTGACGAGATCGAGGTGGAAGGTGCCGTCAGGCGGAACGTATTGAACGACCGGATAGTCGCCGAGCAGATCGGTGGCGGAGATGTCCTCGATTTGCGGATCGTCGAAGACCGAGCGCAGCGCGCGCTTGAGTCGCAGGACGTTGTCTGCATCCGGGGCAAGGAAGACGTCAAGATCTTCCGTGAAGCGCGCGAGGCCATGGAGGTTCAGTGCGGCGGCGCCGAACACGATGTAGCGCACGCCCTCGTGCTCGAAGGCCTCGAGCACCCGTCTGGTCGAGTCGAAGTCCACGCGGTTACTCTACTATGTAGACCGCCTGTGGCCGGCACCAGAAGGCCTGGTCGCGCGTTCCGCGATTGCCACCGATTCAAGCGAAGGTGATTCTTGGGACAAGCGGGCTCAGCGTTCCAGTTCGCATCGGTATTGGTGGCGCGGAGCACCACGAAATGAATTGTATGCGGCGATATACTGCGCCGCATGAGCCTGAAGAAACTATTTCCCGTTGTTCTCTTCGCAGCCGTAACAGGGATTGTGTCGCCTCAAGCGCAAGGCGACTACAGCGGCGTCTATGGTCACGGCTTGTCGTCATGCGGGACATGGACCGAGGATCTCCGAAAAGGGCCAGACTGGATCTCGCAAGACGAGATCTGGGTCCAGGGGTTCATCAGCGGAGCCTCTTCGGTTCGTGGAGTCACGACCAGGCGAACCGATCGTGACGGAATTCGCGCCTTCATGACCAGCTACTGTCAGGAGCACCCTTTAAGCCGAATAGCGGACGGGGCTAGCGCGCTCGTGTCCGAGCTGCGCCAGCGGGGACGATGATGAATCCGACGGGTTCACCCAGCACGACTAGGCAGCGCGCCTTGCGCTTGCAGGCCATACAGAAGCTCGGCGGCTGCTGCCGCGTATGTGGCTTCCCAGATGCGAGGGCACTCGAAATCGATCACGTGGTGGGCGGAGGAACCGCCGAGCGGCTACGGGGTGTGGGTGGACTCAAGCATCTTTATCTAGTATTGAAAGACGAGACTGGCAAGTTCCAGCTGCTCTGCGCGAACTGTCACGCGATCAAGCGGTCTGAGTCCGGAGAAGCTCGGGGATGGCATCAGCATCGAAGCAATCGCCTTGAGGCAAATGCCGGGCCTGATCGGCCTTAGCCAGGGCTCAAGCTAGACCACGACCGAATACTGACAGGGCCTAGGTGGAACTTCAACGGTTACACTGGGCAGGGTTATTGATCCTCTAGCCGGTGTAGCGGTCGTGATTGTGGCGTCACCTCATCCTCTTCCAT
>CADEEX010000638.1 GCA_902826465.1 uncultured Acidobacteriota bacterium | reverse complement strand
GCGTCTCCTGGTTGCCGAGGGCGGCGTAGAGGCTTTGGCGGCCGGCCCCGGTGGCCTCCTCGAGGGTGCTGAGCGAGACGCCGGCGAAACCGCGCGCCCAGAACAGGTTCAGGGAGCGCGCGAGCGCCTCGTCAGGGTCGAATTCGCGCGGGCGTGCCACTGCCTTGCGATCCTCGGCGTTGTTGACCGAAAAGTCTAGAACCGTGGCTGGTTGTACTGTGCCAGATGGGATGAGAAGGCCGGCCTCCACGCGAGGTCGCTACGCGCCTCAGTGGTATGCAATGGGGTGTTGAATCCATCCCGCACCACAAGGAGGCCGACCATGAAGCAGCTTACTTCGCATTCCACGTCCAGCACACTGACCAGCGTCCAGCTCCCGACGACCGTGGGGCTCGATCTGTCGGATCGGGTGTCGCACTTCCACGTGCTGCGCGGCGATGGCGTCAAGCTCGATTCGGGCAAGACGCCCACCGAGCGCGCGGCGCTCGAGCTGCTGTTCAAGTCGTGGGCGGGCTGTCGCTTGGTGCTCGAGGCGGGCGGTCACTCGCCGTGGGTGTCGCGCTTGGCCACGCGCTGCGGCATGGAGGCGGTGGTGGCCAATCCTCGACGCGTGCAGCTGATCTCCAAGAGCGACCGAAAGACGGATCGCACCGACGCCGAGTTGCTCGCGCGCCTGGGTCGAAGCGACGTCGCGTTGCTGGCGCCGATCACACACCGCTCCGAGCAGTCGCAAGCTCACTTGGCGGTGCAGCGCTCGCGCAATGTGACCGTGAGCTCGCGTACGATGATGATCAACCACGCGCAGGGCGTGCTGAAGTCGTTCGGCCTGCGTGCTCCCAGCTGCTCGCCGGAGTGCTTCCACACCCGAGCGGCAGCGTTCGTGCCCGAGTCGCTCGCGTCGGCGCTCACGCCGATCCTCAAGATCATCGGGCAGCTGAATGCAGAGATCAGAGGCTTCGACAGGGAGATGGAGCGGCTGTGCCGCGAGGTGTATCCGGAGACTGCGGCGCTGCAGCAAGTGCCGGGCGTGGGCGCGATCGTGTCGCTGACGTTCATCCTCACGCTCGGCAGTCACGAGCGCTTCGCGAGCGGGCGCGACGTGGGTCCCTACATCGGTCTCGTGCCGCGCAAGCAGAGCTCCGGCGACAGCGACCCACAGCTGCGCATCACCAAGGCCGGCGATCGCGAACTGCGGCGTCTCTTGGTGCTTTCGGCGAACTACATCCTCGGCCGCTTCTGTCCGGACTGCGACCTGCGGCGCTTTGGCATGCGGATCGCAGGCGACGGCTCCGACAGGAAAGCCAAGAAACGAGCTCGCGTCGCTGTAGCGCGCAAGCTCGCAGTGCTGCTCCACCACTTGTGGCGCAGCGGCGCGACCTACGATCCGCTGCACCAAGCCAAACGCCGCGGAGAGCTGTCCGCCGCCTGATCGCTCCGTCTGCGCGGCCCACGCCGCCCCCGCTCTCGAACAACTCGACTCACGCGACGACTCGGCTTCGAACACCGCCCGTCCGGCGACTGCGACAATTGCTCTGGGCCTCGAGCCCGTGTGCCAGATGGCAGCGCCAGGCGGACGGACCCCCTCATGCACCGCGCTACAAACAGCGCCTCGACGAGTGCGAATGGAAGCCTGCGATTCGAAACCGAGCCGTCCGTGAGCCGAGCACCGAACAACCGGTCACGACCGAAAAATCCTGTACGCCCCCCTTGACTGGGACGGTCCTTCTCATGGAAGAGCAATTTGTCCCACGCCTCCGGCGCGCAACGCGCGCCGGAGGCGTGGGACAAATTGCTCTGGCACAGTACGGTCAGCCGCGTCCGGTCAACGGAACTTCGAGCCGCGGGTGCTGCACGTCGTCGAGCTCGAGCACGAGCGAGCCGCTCAGCGCGCCGCTCGTTCCAGCGGTGCGCTCCAGGGAAATGCTCCAGGCCTTGGCGCGCCCGTCGACGTCGGGGTCGCGCGGTTCGATGCTGATGTTGAGCGAGCTCGCGTCGACGCCTTCGACACGGTGCGACATGACCTTCAGCTTGTGGCCCGGCATG
>CADEEX010000637.1 GCA_902826465.1 uncultured Acidobacteriota bacterium | reverse complement strand
CGTCGATGATCACCAGTCCGAGGCGATGAAACACGAGATCGCCCTGCACCAGCGCGTGCGTGCCGACGGCCAGGGCAATCGCGCCGCTCTCGATCTCGGCGCGCAGCTCGCGGCGAGCCGCGGCTCTGGTCGATCCGGTGAGGAGCGCGACACGAAACCGTGACGCGTGCAGCAAGCGCGCGATGCTGGCGTACTGTTGCTCGGCCAAAATCTCGGTGGGCGCCATGAACGCCACCTGCAGGCCGTTCTCCATCGCCACGACCGCCGCCAGCAGCGCCACGACGGTCTTGCCCGAGCCGACATCGCCCTGCAGCAACCGATTCATCGGGGTCGGCTTCTGCATGTCGTCGACAATCTCTTTCAGCGCCGTGCGCTGCCCGGCGGTGAGCTTGAACGGCAGCACCGCACGCGCCGACTCGCGCACGCGGTCGTCGACGCGGACGTCGATCGCCTTGGTCTCGAACGCCGCCGCCTGCCGGCGCGCCAGGATGCCCACCTGAAAGAGATAGGCCTCTTCAAAGATCAGGCGTCGCTGTGCCGCCGTGCCGTAGCGGTTCAACAGATCGACCGGGGTCCCCTCCGGTGGAAAATGCGTCGCCATCAACGCCGCATAGCGGGCCGGGTAGCCATGGCGTAGCCGAAGCGGTTCCGGCAACGGGTCAGGCACATCGGCGGAGATCCGTTCAAGCGCGTCGTGAATCAGGCGGCGCTGAATCTTTGCCGTCAACGTCCCGGCCTTCTCGTAGACCGGTACGATGCGGCCGGTGTGGACGGTCTCGCCGTCTTCGTCTTCGATGATTTCGTATTGCGGGTTGGTCAGTTGCAGGCCGCCGCTGCCCCGCATTTCGACCTGGCCGAAGAACACCACCTGCTGCCCCGGCTTGAACACATCACGCAGGACCGGCTGATTGAGCCAGGTGACGCGCAGTCCCCCGCTGTCATCGGTGACCATCACCTCGAAGATGCGGAAACCTGGCCGTCGTGTGGTGCGCAGGCCGCAGTGCACCACCTTCCCTGCCAGCGACGCGTATTGCCCCGGACGAAGCGAGGCGATCGACTGCAGGCGGCTGCGGTCTTCGTAGCGGAGAGGGAATCTGTAGAGCAGGTCCTCGATGGTGGTGAGACCGGCGTGCGCCAGATCGGCCGCACGCTTCGGTCCAACGCCTTTCAGGAATTGCAGGGGGGTCTCTAAGCCGTCGGACATCGCGCCGCAGATTCGATCTTACCGCGCGGGGGCGATCGGGAGGTTCGGAGTTGGGGTTCGAGGCTCGGGCTACGGGCGCGGGCGGTTGGCCTGTCGAGCGCGCATGAGCAGTTCGGCCTTGCGCCGCTCCATTGCGTCCTGGAAGACCTGAAAGCGCGCCTGCTGGCGAACGGTCAACACCTGAGTCACGGACTCTTCCGCCCGGCCGACCTCGGCGGCGACGCGCTCGTTGAACTCGCGCAGTTCCCGCAACTGCACACGGATGTCGTTCTCATTCGAGGCCTGGTCGAGGGCCGTGCGCCGGAGCATCTGCATCCGCCGGTTGCGCTCGACATCCGTCCGGCGCCGCACGTCCTGTAACGCGCGCACGCGACTCAAAAACGTCGGGTACTGCTCGTCGCTCAGCTCGAGTTCCTGCTGCGCCTGCATCACGACATAGGCGTCGAAGAGCCGCTGGATTTCCGCCGGCGACACGCCGCCATCGGCCCCGAGCGGCGGCTCTGCCGCCCGTGGACGGTTGGCGCGTCCCTGCGCGGCGGCATCGGTCGCGGCGCTGAGCATCGCCACCATCAACGCCGCAACGAGTGCGGACCGCCAGCGCAGGAAGTGTCCAGTCACCACATTCACCCGACCAGTCACAACGACTGATTCGAGACCGCGAGTTCTTCGGTCAGGAGCCGCCGTAGTTCGATCCGCTCTGCGGCTGAGAGATCCACCAGCACCCGGTCCATCGTCCCGGCCGGTATCGTCCACCCGACCTCGGCCACACCCTCCCAATCGAGGTCGCTGGCCAGGTCAGCGAGCAGTGCCAGCGACGCATCGTTACCCGCGGCCTCCGCCGGTCC
>CADEEX010000636.1 GCA_902826465.1 uncultured Acidobacteriota bacterium | reverse complement strand
GTGGACCTGTCTAGAAGTCGTACCCAATCCACATCGCGAAGCGCGGCTTGCGGAAGCTCGAACTGCCACCGGTGCTGGCGAATGTCACGTCCTCCCACTCCTTGTTGAAGGTCGTGCGCCAGGCCCAGTCGAAGTGCAACGGGAAGCCGAGGGCGAACGTCTGGAGCCCGAAGCCATACGACGCGCGTGAGTCGCGCAGGCGGAAGCCGCTCACCGTGGCCGGTGTGCCGTAAATCGGAATCGGCAGACCGCCGGCGTCGACGGCCAGCTGGCCGTCCGGTTGTGTCTGATAACCACTGATGACGGGGATCGACTCGGTATCAGACGTCCAGAACTTGAAGTTGCTGTTGTTGAACCAGCCGCCGCCGATGTTGGCGAAGAACGTGCCACGGATGCCGCCAATGACGCCGATCGGCGTCAGCGCCGCTTCGATGATCGGGAAGCGGATTTCCGCGTTGGCGAACGCGACATTCTGCCCGACGAACTGCAGGTAGTCGTAGCCGCGCATTTCGGAGTTGCCGCCGAAGTAAAGGAAGTTCGGCGTCGAGCCAACACTCTTGAACCCGCGCAGGCGCAGCGCCAGCACGCCGCTGCTGGCCAGACGCTGGTAGTAGCGCGCATCGCCGTCGAGCGTCTGCTGCGACAACGAGTTGCCGAGCTTCGGCGCGGCGTTGTACGCGAGCCGCAACGTGCTGCCCGAGAGCGGACCGTATTCGCGGAACACGGTCGTCTCCTGCACGAAGGCCGCACCCACCGGCACCATGAAGCCGTTGCGGAATACCTGCTGACCGAACTGCTGCTGCTGGTAGTTCTGCGCCGCGGCCTGGACGTCCGGGCTGTTGTACTGCTCGACGATCCGCACGAGGCCGCCGGTCAGTTCGAGCCGGCGATAGCGGCTCAAGGGGTAGATGCCGAAGGCCGTGCCGCCCTGAGTCGTTCTGACCGCGGTCGCCAGATCGCGATTGATGAACGGTGCCAGCGATGGGTCGTAGAACACCCCTTGCAGTTGCGCGAAGAAGAACTGCGTTTGCGAGTAGCCCTGCAACGCGTACTGAAAGCGCCGGCCAATGTTGGCGTAGCTGAACGACAGCGTGCGGTACTGGGCGATCGACGAGGCGAACATGCTGAACTGCTTGTCGCCGAGCACGTCGCCAAAGCTGATCTGCGTGCCGCCGAACACATCGCCGCTGTTGGTGACACCGACGTTCACCGGCGGCCGCCCCTCGAGGAACATCTTCTCGAAGGCGCCCTTCTTCCTGGCATTCGAGGTGAGGAGCGTGTGCGTGAGCGGCGCCTGGAAGTCGATGATCGGGCCGGGCGCGCCGAAGTCGCTGCTCGACGCCGTGTGCAGCGGCTCCTTGCGGTCGAGCGTGTGAATGCCGTAGTCGCCCTTGTAGTAGGAGATGAACGCGATCTTCGGGCCTGCCGTGTCGCTCAGCACGATCGGCGAGAGCACGCCGGACACCGCGTCGGTGTACTGCTTGAGTTCACCGTTGTTCAGGTCGAGCGTCCAGATGTTGTAGATGTTGCCGTTCTTGGCTACCTCGGGATCGAGCGGGACCGTGGGGTCCGTCGCCGTGGAGGAGAACACCAGCGTGTGATCGTCGATGAACTGCGCCGACGTCTCGTCGTTGGTGCCGAAGGTCACCTGCGTCTTCTTCTTCGTATCCAGATCGAGCCGGAACAGCTTCTGGTTGCCGCTCACCCGCGTCTTGTAGATCAGGAACTTGCCGTCGGGCGAGTAGGTGGGGCCGTAGTCGAAGAAGTCGTCTTCGGTGACGTTGGTGACGTTCTGCGTCTGCAGGTCCACAAGGTAGATGTCGCGGATGCCGCCGCGCATGGCCGACACCGCCACCATGTTGCCGTCGGGCGAGAAGGCGGGCGACTCCGGATCGTCCACCGATTTCATCGGAATGCGTTGCTCGATCTTGTCGGTGAGCACGTTCTGGATGACCAGCGTGCGCTCTTTTTCGGTGCGCACCAGATACACCAGGCGGTCGCCCTTCGGCGACCACGACATCCACGGCACGCTGTTGAAGCTGGTGGGCTGCGT
>CADEEX010000635.1 GCA_902826465.1 uncultured Acidobacteriota bacterium | reverse complement strand
ATCAAGGGGATTCCTCATCGTTTGTAGGTGTATTTCCAGATTGCCCGTCGATAGCGCTTGCGTTATTAATGCGAATCATTATCATTTAGATCCACATCCACAGGGATGCCTGTCTATCTGACCTGACGGAGTCGCACGATGAAGAATCCTCACCCCCGCGCCGCGCGCAGCACCCTCAAGCCCCTCATTTCACTGGGTGCATTGGCCGCCGGGATGGGTTTCGTTTCGCTGGGGAATGCGCAGGAGGCCGCGCCAGCTGCTGCCGGAGCGCTTCCCGCCGTGCGCGTCAAGGGAGAGGCAGAGCAGAGCGGGCGCGAGAGCTATCAGGCCACGCAGACCCGCATCGGCAAGGCAAACCAGGACCTGCGCGATGTGCCCCAATCCGTCACCGTCGTGACCGAGAAGCTGATCGAGGACCGGCGCATCGACACGCTGAAGGAAGCGCTGCGCAATACGGCCGGCATTTCCTTCCTCGCGGCGGAGGGCGGAGAAGAGGACATCCGGTTGCGCGGCTTCTCGCTGCAGGCCACGGGCGACATCTTCATCGACGGGATGCGCGACCCGGCCTTCTACGAGCGCGACACGTTCAACTGGGACCGCCTCGAGCTGCTGCGCGGCTCGGCGTCGATGTTGTTCGGCCGCGGCTCCACGGGCGGCGCGGTCAACCAGGTCAGCAAGGTGCCGCGACTTGCGACCGGATATGACGTCGAGACCACCGTTGGCTCCGGTGAATACTACCGGGCCGTCGTCGACGCCAACATTCGCACTGGCGATACGTCCGCTTTGCACATCGCGGCGATGGGTACGAACGCGGACAACTACGGCGCCAGGACCGAAAAGTGGGGCATCGCGCCGACGTTCCGCTGGGGGGTCGGCTCGTCCAATGAGTTCATTGCATCGCTGTACCATCTCGACAACGACAACGGCATCAACTACGGCCTGCCGTGGCTCGTGACCCCGGGCAGCAGCGACCCGACCCTGCCCATCGATGCCACCAACTACTACGGCATGGCCAGCGACTACAGCGCCGGTGGCGTCACGTATGGCGGCCTGACGCATATCCATCGCTTCGAGTCGGCTGGCCAGTGGCGCACATCGGTCCGTGTCGGGCAGTACGAGCGTGACCAGCGCGCGAGTGCCGTGCGCTTCGCCAATGCAACGCTGCAGCCCGGCGGTGTGGCCGTGACTCGCGATACGCTGAGTGATGCCACGGTGCTGAACCGCGGCACGCAGAACAAGGTCATGGACATGGACACCCTCCATGGTCAGAGCGACTACACACACGAGTTCAACTGGCTGGGCTTCGGCCACTCGCTGCAGACCGGTGTCGATGCCGCCCGAGAGGATTTCGACGGCTTTGCGGCGTTGCTGCCGACCGGGGTGACCTTGACGAAGCCGACCACGACCATCGGCACTCCTGACGACGGCGTCGGTGTCAACGAAGCATTGCGCCAGGTGGTGCTGAACCGCGACTTCGCCGCCCGCGCCGGCGGAGCCTACGTGCAGGACCTCGTGCAGGTGGCGCCGGCCTGGAAGCTGCTTGCGGGCCTGAGGTGGGACCACTTCGAGGGTACCTACCGGACGTTCTCCACGGCGGCTGCCGATTTTGGCGCATTGACCGCAGAACGGGCGCGCACCGACTCCCTGTGGAGCAAGCGCTTCGGCGTGCTGTACCAGCCCAATCCCATGGCGTCGTTCCACCTGTCGTATGGCACGTCGTTCAACACTTCCGGCGACACTTACCAGTACGACGCGCTGGGTTCGAATACACCGCCTGAAGCCAGCCGCAACCTCGAGCTCGGCGGGCGCCTCGATCTCGCCGAGGGCAACGCGTCCGTGCGGCTCGCGCTGTTCCATGCGACCAAATACAACGAGCGCAATCGCGACGAGGAATCCGTCAACGCGACCAACTACGTGCTGTCCGGCAAGCGGCATGCGGCCGGCATCGAAGTGGACGTGACGGGACGCATCACTCCGGCATGGGAGGTCTATGTGTCGTACGCGTGGATCCCGGACGCCGAGGTCGATACAGCCTCGTCGGTGCTCGGTACGACGTTGATCGGCG
>CADEEX010000634.1 GCA_902826465.1 uncultured Acidobacteriota bacterium | reverse complement strand
AGCGTTCGCGCATCTGGCCATGGTGATGGGGCCCGACCACACGCGGCTCTCGAAACGACATGGGGCCACATCCGTCGCCGAATTTCGAGAGAAGGGCTACCTGCCCGAAGCGCTGGTCAGCTATCTGGCACTGATTGGCTGGTCGCCTCGGGAGGCGACGGGAGAGGAACACGGCGACAAGGAGAAGGAAGAGCTGTTTCCGGCCCAGGAACTTGCCAGACGCTTCTCGCTCAGTGCCGTCAGCTTGAGCGCCGGCGTCTTCGACGAAGAGAAGTTGGCCTGGGCGAACCGCCACTTTCTAAGGCTGGCGGCGCCAGCGCGGCTGGCTGAGCTGTGCCTGCCGTTCTTCCGCGATGCCGGCGTGCGTATTGGGAACGACGAGGCGGCCATTGAGTTTCTGGCGTCCGTGGTGCCGATCGCGACAGCGTCCGTGAGCCGCCTCGCTGAAGTGCCGGAGCGACTCGGGTTTCTCTTCAACTACTCGGCGGAACAGGCGCTCGAGCATGACGCGCTGCGCGCGGAGATGCAGGCGGAGGGGCCTCGAGCGGTGTCTGTCGCGCTGTCGCGTGCACTGGCCGATGCGCCACGCCTCGATCGCGAGCGTTTCCGCGACGCCGCCACTCGCGTGAAGACGGCGACCGGACAGAAAGGGCGCGCGCTCTTTCATCCGATCCGGGTGATTCTGACCGGTCGCGCCGAAGGGCCAGAACTCGATCTCGCGGTGCCCGCGATCGATCGCGGTGCCGAACTGGGGCCGGGCGCAGGCGTGCCGGCGATTGTGGGCTGCCGCGAGCGCGCGGCGGCGTTCGCACGTGCGCTCGGTTAGCACTCACGCCATCATTCACTGTTGAGCACCGACGCACCGTGAGCACCCGGAGCCCCGTGACCATCTACGGCATCAATCCCATCGCTGAAGCACTGGCGGCCAGCCGCGTCACGGCATTGCGTGTGTCGGAACGCGCCAGCGCGCGCGTGCTCGAGATCGTGGCGGCCGCGCAGCGTGCAGGGATTCCGGTGCGCCGCGTCAGCATGCAGGAACTCGATCGCGCGGCGCGCGGTGGCGTGCATCAGGGGCTCGTGGCCGAGATCACGGAGCGCGAGCAGTTCGATCTGTCGGACTTGATCGAGGGGCGCGAGTCACCGTTGATCGTGGTGCTCGACGGCATCGAAGATCCGCACAATGTGGGTGCCATCCTCCGGACTGTGGACGCCGCGGGGGCCAGCGGTGTTGTGCGGCAATCGCGTCACGCGGCACCCCTCGACGGCGCGGCGGCGAAGGCGTCGGCCGGCGCGATTTCGCGGGTCAAGGTGGCCGACGTGGTCAACATTGCTCGTGCGCTCGAAGAGTTGAAGGAGCGCGGCGTCTGGACGGTTGGCCTGGCGGGCGATGCGCCTAAACGTCTGGATCAGATAGACTTGTCGTTGCCAACCGCCATCGTGCTTGGCGCCGAGGGTACAGGGCTTCGGCGCCTGGTCCGCGAACGATGCGACTGGTTGGCCGCCATTCCGATGCGCGGCCACGTCCAAAGCCTGAATGTCTCCGTTGCCGCCGGCGTGGCCCTGTTCGAAGCGGTGAGGCAACGCACCTCGGCCACCGCACCACATCACCGTTGAAAGGTGGAACGCTTGCACGCGTGGCATGGGACGTGCTACAGTGCGGCTTTTGTTTTGGCTGGCGTAGCTCAGGCCGGTAGAGCAGCTGATTTGTAATCAGCAGGTCGGGGGTTCGAATCCCTTCGCCAGCTCCAGTTGCCGGCAGTAGCCTGGGGAATAGAGCCCGGAAAGCTGGGCACCACGTCGTCCGCTGGTCGCAGAAAGAGTCTCACGCAGGGTCGAACAACACGGTTTCCAAGACACACAAGTTGGCGAGGTAGCGAAGCGGTCAAACGCAGCAGACTGTAAATCTGTCGGCCTTGCGCCTTCGAAGGTTCGAGTCCTTCCCTCGCCACCATCCTTCGCTCGCATCAAGGCGCGAGCTGCGGATGACGAACCAGTGAGACGGGCACGGGCAGACGCTACAGAGAGTGCGACGGGCGTGAGAGAGCGCGGGCGAATCCCGCGGAAGTGCGAAGC
>CADEEX010000633.1 GCA_902826465.1 uncultured Acidobacteriota bacterium | reverse complement strand
TGGCTCGCGCCGTCGGCATTCACCTGATCCTGGCGACGCAGCGTCCATCGGTCGACGTCATCACCGGCTTGATCAAGGCCAACATGCCGTCGCGCATCTCGTTCCGTGTGTCGTCGAAGATCGATTCGCGGACGATTCTCGACGCCAACGGCGCCGAACAGCTGCTCGGCAAGGGCGACATGCTGTTCCTGCCGCCGGCATCATCGCGCTTCATTCGCCTGCACGGTGCCTATATCTCTGAACAGGAAAGCGCGCGCCTGGCCAGCTTCCTGCGCAAGCAGGGCAAGCCCGCCTACGACGAAACGATCACCGCGGAAGAAAAGACAAGCGGCCCTGACGGCGTCGACATGGAAAAGGACGACTTGTACGACGAAGCCGCCAGGATTATCGTAAGCAGCGGTCAAGCCTCCATCTCGTACCTGCAGCGCCGATTGCGTATCGGATTCAGCCGCGCGGCTCGTCTCGTCGACATGATGGAAATGGAAGGCCTGGTGTCGGCAGCCGCCGGCGGAAAGGCTCGGGAGGTCCTGGTGGACAAGGGCTACTTCGACGAAGTGGACGCGCAACTCCGATGACACGGACGATTCGCGCCCTCGCGGCTGCCCTGTCCGCGACCCTCACCCTCGCCGGCGCTCCGTCGCTACACGCGCAGGGTCTCTCGCCCAGCGCTGAAGCGCTGTACGCCGACGCATCCGCCAAAGAGAGTGCGGTACGGAAGGGGCGCGCCGTGGCCACGCCGCCCATCAGGGGGTGGAGGGCCGTCCGCACCGTCGGGCTCGATTTCGAGGCGGTCGCCCGCCGCTATCCTGGCAATCCGTATAGCGACGACGCGTTGTGGCGTGGCGCCTTGCTCTCGAGCGACGCCTTCCGTGCGTTTGGTGATCCCCACGAACAACAGTCGGCCACACGCCTGCTGCACGCACTGTCCTCGCAGTTCCCTGACAGCAAGCTGGCGCGACAGGGCCCGGCACTCATGGCCGAACTGAGCGTGCTGCCCACCAGGGCGTCGGTCTCCTTTGAACCGACCCGACCGTCCGAGATTGCCAAACCGGCATCGACGTCTGCCGCCATCACCAGCACCGCGGCTTCGAGGACGACGGTTCCCCCGCCGGCCGCGCCAGTGCCATCCGCGTCGGTCGCCGGTGCCTCCTCGGTGAAGACACCGCTGGCCGCCGTGACCACGGCCACGCCGAGCACCGCGGCAGTTCCCGCCCGCGTCGCCGTGGCGCGCTCGGCCGGCAACCAGGTAGCCACGATCAAGGACATCAGACGCGTGACGATGCCCGACGTCGTTCGCGTGATCATCGAACTCGATCGCGAAGTGTCGTTCCATGACGAGCGCCTCGGGAATCCGAACCGTGTGTTCCTGGATCTGCCGGGCACCGCGACGATCAGGGAGTTGCGCGATCAGACCATCCGTTTCGACGGCGACAACGATCTGGTGCGGCAGGTGCGTCTCGGCCGTCACCCGAACAACACCACTCGCATCGTCCTCGAGGCCGATGCGGTATCCAGCTACAGCGTTTATGCCCTCTACAACCCGTTCCGGCTGGTCATCGACTGCCTGCGAGAAACGCCGCGCGCGACCCACTCGCCGACGGCCGTGGCCACCACCGGAACGCCATCGCCTGTGACACCTGCCGCACTGCCGCCGTTTCCGATGGCGCCACGCATCCCTGGTCTCGTCTGGCTGACTGCGCGGCGCGTGGAGCCGTGGTCGCGCGCCACGCCGCATCTGTCGTCAGCCAGCCCGGTGATCAACGAAGCGCTGGCCGAGCCGCTGCCGGCCCCGCCGGTGGCGGCGCCGGTCACCACCGCCACGGTGGCGTCGCTGCCGCTCACGCCAGTGATCGAGGCACCGTCACGCATGCTGGCAGGCGGCCTGTCGCTCGCGCGCCAGCTTGGACTTGGCGTATCGCGGATCGTGATCGATCCTGGCCACGGGGGGCACGATCCCGGCGCGAAGGGTGGCGGCACCAATGAAGCCGATCTGGTTCTGGATGTGGCGCTGCGCCTGGAAAAGCTGTTTCAGAGCAGCCCTGACATGGAAGTCATTCTGACCCGTCGCACCAACGA
>CADEEX010000632.1 GCA_902826465.1 uncultured Acidobacteriota bacterium | reverse complement strand
ACCCCATACTGCAGAACGCGGTGTGCCTCGGTCTGGAGAGCCGCCACACCTGCCGCCAGCCCATCGTCACGCACGCGAGCGCTGAGGCCGAAAGTATCGACGGTAGGGCTGAGGGAATCGCCTCCACCACCGGCGACAATGAACTTCGCATCAGGCTTGCGCGACAGTTCCTCGAAGCGGTCGTTCAGCATGCGCGTGAAGAGGCTCTCGATCAGGCTGCGGCGGTAGTCGCCCACCGTGCCGTTGCCGTCGGCCGCGCGCTTCCGAAGAATCTGTACGGTCGAACTGGTGACCTCAGTGTCCGAGGTGATATTGATCAGCGATTCGGTGTGCAGCGGGACGGTCGCCGCTGGCGGTTGTGCGGCGGCCGCGCGGTTCTTGAGCGGGCCGAACGCCTCGCGCACACCCGCTTCGAGTTCCTCGGCGCTGACATCGCCGACGACGACCACGGCCATTCGTTCCGGGCGATACCAGGTGTCGTAGAAGTCGCGCAATCGTTGCGGCGGCGCGGCGCGCAGGACCTCTGGCTTGCCGATGGGCAGTCGATCCGCATAGCGCGACTGATAGAACAGCACCGGAATCTGCTGGTCACGCACGCGCGAACTCGCGCCCAGGCGTCCGCGCCACTCTTCGACGACCACACCGCGCTCGCGATCGATCTCGGCAGTGGTCAGGGTGAGCCCACCAGCGAAGTCGGCCATCGCCAGCAGCCCCTTCGACACGATGTCCTTCGAATCCGATGGCAGGTCGAGCATGTAGACGGTCTCATCGAAGCTTGTGTAGGCATTCACATGCGGTCCGAGCCGCGCGCCCGTCGACTCGAAGTACGAGACCAGTTCACCCGGCTTGAAGTGCTCGCTGCCGTTGAACGCCATGTGCTCGATGAGGTGCGCGAGCCCGAGCTGGTCGTCGGCCTCGAAGAGCGAGCCCGCCTTCACCGCAAGGCGCAGCGAGATGCGCTTCTCGGGACGCGGGTTCTGGCGAATGAAGTAACGAAGTCCGTTGGCCAGCGTGCCGGTTCGGACGTTGGCGTCGAACGGAATCGACTGCTGAAGAGTGCCGGCGGCCGGCGCAGGCGGAGGGGCCTGCGCCGAGACGAGGGTAATAAGAAGAAGGACGGAAGAGAGCGCCGCGCCGATCCAGAAGCGGAAGGAAGCCGTCATTGTCGCGATTATAGGTCCGCGCCCCTCAGTTCCTTCGCATCGAGACAACGACCGGCACGGTCTGGCCGCCTCTGACATCCAGCTCGGTGACGAACCGCGCGTAGCCGTCCCGCTGAACCTCAACGGTGTGGTGTCCTTCCGCCACCTGGACAATCAGACGTTCGTTGTTGTCGGCCGGACCGTCCCATCGTTCGCCGTCCACGATGACCGTGGCGCCGCCGGGTCTGACGCTGATCGAGAGGGTGGCGCTGGTTGACTGGGTCCTGCCGTCGGGTTCGGCCGGGGTCGATGGCGTCGGCGGCTGTGGCGGAACGGGCGGGGAGGGTGGTGTCCTCGGCTGCCGACCTCTCGGGTCAACCGGAACCCCGGCCGTCCAGGGCGGCGGCATCCGCTGTCCCGGCGATGACGGCTGGTCGTAGTCGGCGTCTGCGGGTGGGTCCGGCGGCACCGGCGCCGGTTCCTGCTCCTCTCCGGGAGAGAGCCGTTCGAGGGTGCCGGCGATCCGGCGGGTGCGATTCGGCGTGAGGTAGAGACGTTGGCGGAGCGTGCGGTATCCCTCGAGGTAGACGACGATGTCGTGGTCGCCCGGTGGCACGTGCAGCCGCTGGAACGCGCCGTCGAAGTCGTCGACCGAACCTGCCAGGTAGCCATCGACGTAGACGGACGCCTCCTTTGGCGTGACATCGATCCGCAGGTCGCTCTCCGGGGCACCCCAGCGCCAGGTGGGGTAGCCGGGATACATCGGTCCCCACTGCGCGTGAGCAGCGGTGGGGACGAGTGCGGAAAGGGCGGTCAAGGCAAGGACGGGCAAAAGAATGCGGCTCACGGTGTCTCCTCGAACAGGCGGCGATCGGTGACTCTGCAACGACTGCGCCACGCCGCACCGGGTGGATTTGGCCGATTCATGCGGTCGGCAACC
>CADEEX010000631.1 GCA_902826465.1 uncultured Acidobacteriota bacterium | reverse complement strand
CTCCGGAATCGAGCCGCCGAAGTTGTGGCGGAGCGACTTGGACCAGTACTGGTTGAACATGTTGTCCGGGTCGCGCGGGGAACCGATCAGCGGACCGGCCGCGATGCCGCCCTGGAACTTGCCCAGGTAGGTCGACTGGATGTAGGAGGCGTAGTCTTCGAGCACGAGTTCGGCCTCGAAGCCGGCATCCTTGAGCGTCGAGACGAACATGTCGAGGTAGGTCTGGACGGTCGCGCCATAGCGGTCGACCGAGCCGTGGAGCTGGAACTTGAGCGTGTCGGAGCCGGTCGCGGCCTGGAGCAGAGCCCGGGCTTCCTTGACGTCGCGCTTCCAGTACTTGGCCGTGGCGCCGTACTTCTGGTTCTCGTCGCGAGGCGAGACGTAGAACGGGGTGAGGCCAGGGCCGATGAAGGAGTGATAGTTTCCCTTGCCCGTGCCGTCCTGGACCTTGAGGTAGCCATCGCGGTCGAGGGCCATCGACAGGGCCTGGCGGACGCGCTTGTCGTCGAACGGCTTGTTGTCGAAGTTGAAGTAGAGCCCGCTGACGGCGCCGGTCTGTGCGAAGACGTCCTGGCCGTCCTTCGCCAGCTTCGAGCGCGACTCGCGGAACGAGGTGCCATCGAGGCCGGACCAGTCGTACTCATTCGCCTGGAGGGCGGCGACGAGGCGCTGCGGGTCGTTGAGCATGCCCGCTTCGATCTTGTCGAAGTACGGGTACGGGGCGTCGTAGTACGTCTTGTTCTTCGAGTAGTACATCGCCACGCCGGACTCGAACTTATCGAAGATGAACGGACCCGTGCCGACCGGGTCAGTCTTGACCTGGCCGCTGTCGATGGTCTCGGCGGGGATGAACCAGCACGCTTCCGCGGAGGAGGCGTGGGTGATGAGGAACGGCGCATACGGCGAGACGAGCTTGACCTGGAGCGTGGTTGCGTCGGTCGCGGTGATCGACTGGACGATCGCCTTCCAGCCAGCGCCGTTCTGGGACTGCTTGAGGAACGCTTCGTAGGTGTTGACGAAGTCCTGGGCGGTGGCGGCACGGCCGTTGAGCGGCGCCTTATCCTGCCACGTCGCGTTCGGCTTGGTCTTGAAGATGTAGGTCAGCGGGTCTGGCTGTTCCCAGGATGCGGCGAAGTCGCCTTCCATCGCGGTGTTGTCGCCGACGTCGATACCCGGGCCGCTCGCGCCACGGATGAGGCGGCTGTAGACGTAGGCCGCCGGCACCTGGGCGAGATAGGTGAGGTTTTCGAACGGGTTCAGGGTCGGCGGGTTGCCAGACGAGATGCCGTTCTGAGGGTAGCGTGCAGTGCCGCCCGGGTTCGGCTTCTCGGCCGTCGGGCTGGCCGCAGGCGCGGTCGTGCCGCCCGTGCTGGGCGCGGTCGTTGGCGACGTGCTTGGCTCGTCGTCATCTCCACCGCAGCCGACCATCGCCAGGCTTGCTGCCCCGACGCCCGCGACACCCGCGCCAGCCAGGAATGAGCGCCGGCCAGCGCGCGCTTTCGCTCGTCTTTCCCAATAGTTCCCAGTCATGATTTCCCCTCTTTTGTTGGCACCGGGCGGGTGCCGAATTCCGCCCCGCTCCCAGCCTAAAGGTATGGAAGCATCGGCGGAGTGTCCATTGAACGATAAATCCTGTCAATGTGGTGTATTGTTTCGGTACAGGCTAACCATTCGTGGGACACGTAACGGCACCGGATGGCTTCACCCGGTGCCGTCGAAGGGGTCTGGGACCGTCCTTAGCCTTTTGCGATCCTTTCCGGCGTGAACCAGGCCTTCATGAACGTGTCGGCCGCCACCGGGTAGCCGGCCTTGTAGTTGAAGTTCTTCACCCACGGCTGGGCGAAGAGGTAGCCACCCGAGGCGTGGAACGGCACCACCTGCATGATCTCGGACATCTTGTACTGCATGTCCTGGATGTAGGCGATGCGTTCCTTGGTATCGAGAATGGTGCGCTGCTTCTCGATCATGGTGTCGATTTCGGTCTGCTCCGGGATCGTGCCGCCGAAGTTGTGGCGAAGCGACTTGGACCAGTACTGATTGAACATGTTGTCCGGCGCGCGCGGAGAGCGGAGCAGCGGACCGG
>CADEEX010000630.1 GCA_902826465.1 uncultured Acidobacteriota bacterium | reverse complement strand
CCGGCTCGCGGCGCGCACGGTTCCAGACCTCGGCGGCGTCACCGGCTGTCGCACCGCGCGATATCGTGTTCGGCCTGGGCACGAGGCCCGGCGCAGATGCGATTCGCGTCCTGTGGCCGTCGGGCACGCTGCAGGCGGAAATCGGCGGGGCGGGGCCGCAAGCAGATTCCACCGCCGCGCCGGTCGGCACCTCGTCGCTCGCTTCACCGCTGCTCATCGAAGAACTTGATCGCAAGCCTTCATCGTGCCCGTTCCTCTATACGTGGAATGGCCAGCACTTCGAGTTCATCACCGACTTCATGGGCGGCGGCGAGATGGGATACTGGGAAGCTCCAGGCGTCCACAATTCTCCGGACCCGCTCGAGTACGTGCGTATTGCCGGGGATCAGCTGCAGCCACGGGACGGTCGGTTCGAACTGCGGGTGACCAACGAGCTCGAGGAGACACTGTTCGTCGACCGGCTGGCGCTTCGCGTGATTGCGCATCCGCGTACCCTCGAGGTGTACCCGAACGAAGGCATGACGGCGACGCCCAAGGTCGACCGGCTGTTCGCCGTGGCCGCTGCCCGTGTGCCGCGCGCGAGCGACGAGCACGGGCATGACGTCACCGATCGCGTCGCCCGCATCGATCGGCGCTATCCCGACGACTTCGCCGTCGAACGTTTTCGCGGGTATGCGCGGCCGCATCTGCTGGTGCTGGATCTCGGGATCGTGTCGGCCCGCCCGGTGCTGCTGCTCACGGCGTGGACTGACTACGCCTTTTCGAGCGACAACGTCGCTGCGTACCAGGCGGGTCTGTCGCTGGTACCGCCGACACTCGAGGCGCGAAGCGTCACCGGACAGTGGCGGCGGGTGATCAGTGACATCGGTATTCCGGTTGGACGGCCGCAAACGGTGCCGCTTGATCTCACGGGCTTGCTGCGTCCGGGAGAACACGAGGTCCGGATCGCCACCAACATGACGATCTATTGGGACCAGGTACGCATCGGCGCGCTGGCCGCCGACACCGTGCAGGACATGACGATGACGGCGCAGGAGGCGACGCTGCGGGAGCGTGGCTTCTCGGCTGAGGTGCGTGCCGGTCGAGGGCAACCGTCCGCGTATGACTATGCAACCGTCTCCTCGGCGTCGCCGTGGAAGACCATGCCGGGCCGCTACACCCGTCCAGGCGACGTGCGCGATCTGCTGGTGACGACCGATGATCTATTCGTCATTGCCAAGCCGGGCGACGAGATCGCGATCGGTTTCGAGGCGGCGGCGCTCGGCGCCCTCCCCGACGGCTGGACACGAACGTTTCTGCTGGTGGCCGATGGCTTCAGCAAGGAGATGGATATCAATTCCGCCAGCCCTGATCGTGTCGAGCCGCTGCCCTTTCACGGCATGACTCGATACCCCTACCCGCCGTCCGAACACTATCCCGACACCGAGCGCCATCAGCGGTACCAGGACACCTACAACAGTCGCGTGGTCGCGAGGACGGTCCCCCTGATCGACACCGTGCACGCCAGGTAATCCGATGTCGCACATCCGCTACAGCGCGGCGGCCTGTCAGACCGATATGGCGAATCCGCTCGACCGACGTGCGATGCGCGCCAATACCGATCGCATGCTGAGCATGGTCGACTCGGCCGTCGCCGGCAGCGCGCCGTTTCTTCCGGTGCGTCTGGTCGTCTTTCCCGAGTTCGCGCATGCCGCGCCGGTGTTTCCGACGATCGCCGAACTGCGGCAGAAGCTGACGGTGCCGATTCCCAACGAGCACACGGAACGCCTGACCGAAAAGGCGCGGGAGCACGACATCTACATCCAGAGCGGGTCGATGCTCGAAGAGGATCCCAAGTGGCCAGGCGCGGTCTTCAACGCCACGTGCCTCATCGGCCCCACGGGCCTCCTCACCAGGTATCGCAAGGTCAATCCGTGGATTCCCTACGAGGTGCACAGCAGCCCTCACGATTTCCCAGACTACGATGAGCCGCTGTTTCCGGTAGCCGACACCCCTATTGGAAAGATCGGCTGCGCGATCTGCTACGACTGGCTGTTTCCCGAAGCCATTCGGCAGCTGAGCGCCAACGGCGCCGAGGTGCTGGTGCGGGTCTCGGC
>CADEEX010000629.1 GCA_902826465.1 uncultured Acidobacteriota bacterium | reverse complement strand
TGTCGGCGAGCTGTGGTTTGCATCGACCGCGCTGCCGGCGGACCTGCGGATGCAGGTGCGTGACGCTTTTCTGGTGCTGTCGCCGGAGCGCCCGGAGCACGCTGCCGCATTGAGGGCGCTCAGCGCCAGCGCGTACCTGCCGGCCACCTCGGACGACTACCGCCAGCTGACCGATTTGATGCGTCGGATGCGGCTCCTCGATCTGCATGCCAGTGAATTCCGATGAGCCTGCCCCCGATCTCTCCCCTCGACTCCGTCCGCCGCCGCGTCGCGTGGCTGATCGCCCTCGGCCTCGTCACCATGCTGACCTCGGGCGTGGTGCTCTGGATGTTCGAGCGCGAAGATCGCACGACTCGAACCCGGGTGGCCACGTTCCACGACCCGACGCTCGTCGCCGTACAGGAAGCGCTGCTGGCGATTGGCCAACTGCGCCTGGAGAACGCCACCCCGCATGACACCACCGATCTGGAGTGGGTGCGTCGCCAGCGACGTCTGCGCAATGAGCTCGAACAGCAGCTGACGACAGTGCTCGCGCTGCAGCGAACGAATCGCTGGCCGGCCGCAGACGCCACCACCCATGAACTCGACACGCACCTGGCAGCACTCGGCTCGTCGATCGCGGCGAGTTCAGGCCGTGACTTTTCGGCGCCCTCACCGACGCTGGTGTTACGGCTGGATCAACTACGCCTGCTGCATCAGGAGGCCCAGAGCGCGCTGCTCCAGGGGCAAACCGCACGCAACGCCACCTTCACCCGCTTCGTCGTGCCGTTGTTGTCGCTGCTGCTGGCCGCCGGCGCCATGCTGGTCTGGCTCGTCTGGCGCGGGATCGGGCGCAGTCTGGCCACCGAGAGCGCGCTGCGCGCCGGGCTGATGGCGGAGATCGACGAACGCCGACAGATCGAAGCCGAACTTCGGTTGAAAGACACCGCTATCGCGACCTCGATCAACGGCATTGTCATCGGCAACGCTGCGGGGGCGGTCGTCTACGCCAACCCCGCGTTTCTGGCGATGTGGCGCATTCACGACCCGCAGTCGGTGACCACGTTGTCGAGCCGCCACCTCTGGCATCTCGATTCGCCGGAGGCCGACGCGATCATCCCAACCGACGCCGGCTGGTCGGGTGAGGTGACCGCGGTCCGTGTCGACGGCTCGTGCTTCCCGGCGTTGCTCTCCTCCACGGCCGTGCGCGAACCGCATGGGGCGCTGACCCACGTCATGGCCTCGTTCATCGATCTGACAGAGGCCCGAGCGGTGCAGGCGCAGCTCGTGCAATCGCAGAAGCTCGAATCGGTGGGGCGTCTCGCCGGCGGCGTGGCGCACGACTTCAACAACCTGCTGCTGGTCATCAAGGGCTACGTCGAAGTTGCCCAGAGCGAGGTGGCGAAAGACAGCGAAGCCGGCCGCGCGCTCGCCGAAGTGCAACAGGCCGCCGATTCGGCGGCGGCGCTCACGGCACAGATGCTGACGTTTTCGCGACGCCAGATCATCACCCCCGTCGTCATCGACATGAACACCGTCGTCACGCGCACGCAGACGATGTTGCGGCGCATGCTCAGCGAAGACATCCTGCTGGACGTCCGCACCGCGCCCGACCTCTGGCGGGTCCGCTTCGATCCCGGACAGGCCGAGCAGATCCTGCTGAACCTCGCCGTCAACGCGCGAGATGCGATGCCGGCCGGAGGACGACTCACACTCGAAACCGCGAACGTCTGCCTCGGCGATGCCGACGTGCGCGAACACCACGGCGTCGCGCCAGGAGAGTACGTGCGACTGGCCGTGTCAGACACCGGATCGGGCATGAGTGCCGACACACTGGAACACGCCTTCGAACCGTTCTACACCACCAAGGTGCCGGGACACGGTACCGGCCTCGGGCTCGCGATCATCCACGGGGCGGTGTCGCAGAACGGCGGTCGCATCGAACTGCAATCGGCGCTGGGCCAGGGCACGACGTGCACCATCTACCTGCCGAGGACATCGGAGACCGAGCGACCGGTGGTCGCACCGCCGCCACAGACACGGCCGCGTGGTCACGAAACGATCCTGCTGGTTGAGGACGACCATGCGGTGCGCGCCCTGACGACGCGCCGGCTCGAGCGTCAG
>CADEEX010000628.1 GCA_902826465.1 uncultured Acidobacteriota bacterium | reverse complement strand
CGTGCTGCTCACCAATCGCGTGTGCGGAGGCGGAACGTCGGACCAGATGCAGGTGGTGCGGCGCGCATTCCACGACGCGTTCGCCGATTTCTGACTACCGGGTCGCGCCGCGCCCGGACGGCACGAACGGGTTATTACCCTGACGTCCCAGCCCCTGATCGCCGCCGCGTGCGCCGGGCGGCCCGCTTCCCCGCTGACCGGCCGGTCCCGCCTGCCCACCCGGCGCCTGGGTCTGCTGCACGTACACGAACTGCCATTCGTCGTAGTGCGTGGCGCCGTTGTAGGTGCGCAACGACTCGGCGGTGCTGGTGCTGGCAACGCCCATCACGCCACCCGCGACCCTGTTGCCCGAGGCATTCGGACTGTTGTCGACGGTACCCCGCGAGGGCGCGCCTGGACCGGCACCGCCGCCCGATTGGTTGGTGGCCGCCCTCAGCGCTGAGACCACGGCAAAGTCTTTCCCGGTGATCGGATCCTTGTACTTCTTGCGGAGAAACCGCTGCTCGACGAGCACGTCGAGATTCGGAGGGAGGACCCCTGGCCCAGCCTTGCGCTGAAACAGGCCAATGGCTCTGGCGTACTGCTGGCCGCGGAAGATGAGTTCCGCTTCCTTCTCGCGCCGTGCCATCTGCGACCACACGGGCATGGCGGCAGACATGAGAATCGCGGCGATGCTCATGCCCACAATCAGTGCAACCATTGCGTAACCGCGTTGACCCCGCAAGTTCATGGCTCTAAGATGGTTACATTCGATGTTAGCACGCGGGTCGCGGTTCATCTGGCTGAGCGTCGCGCTCCTCTGCGCGGTGGTCGCCCTCGCTTGTGAGAAGGTGCCGCTGCTCGCACCGAGCGGTTCCACCATTACGCTGAATGCCGCCACCACGGTGCTGTCGGCCAACGCCACCACCACCATCATCGCGCAGGTGCTCGAAGCGGCAGGCACGCCGCCGCACAGCGGCACGCGCGTCACGTTCACCACGAACCTCGGGCGCATCGAACCACCGAACGTGGAGACCGACGCCGCGGGCCAGGCGGTGGTCACCTTCGTCGCCAACGGCACGAACGGCACCGCGGTCATTTCGGCCACCTCCGGCGGTGCGGCCACCGGCAGCACCGGCGCGCTGCGCCTGTCAGTCGGCAGTGCCGCCGTCGGCAAGATCTTCCTGAACGCCAATCCCAGCGTTGTGCCCGCGGCCGGTGGCAGCAGCGCCATCGGCGCGATCGTGCTCGACGTCAACGGCAATCCGCTCAGCGCCACGCCGATCGCATTCACGACCACCGCTGGCAGTCTGTCATCAACGCTGGTCCTCACCGACGCCAACGGCGTCGCCAGCGTCGTGCTCACCACCAGTCAGGCCGCGACGATTACGGCCAGCGTCGGCGCGCAAGGTAGTTCGGGCACAACAACGCCCGGTACCGGCACGACCACGCCGGCGCCAAGCGGCGTGCAACAGGCGACGCTGCAGATTCCGGTGTCGGCCGCACCGACGATCGGCATCACGCCGCCCACGCAGTCACCGAGCAAGGGACTGCCGGCGATGTTCACGTTCGTGGTGACCGCCGCTGCGCAGAACGGCAACACTGTCAGAGACGTCGTCGTGAACTGGGGCGACGGCACAACCGAATCGCTCGGGTCGATCACGGGGAGCGCGCAGGTCTTCCACGTGTTCAAGAACGACGGCACCTTCACGGTGTCAGCAACGGTCACTGACGTCGCCGGCGGCACCAACCGCGCGTCCACCAGCATCGTCGTCATCCCAGTACCGCGTCCGACGATTCAGATCACCTCGTCGCCGGTGCCTGGCAAGGTCAACACGCAGACGACGATCAGTATTCAGATCACGGTGCCGAGCGGTATCGGTATCAGCGAGACGGTTCTGAACTTCGGCGACGGTACATCGGCGAACCTGGGCGGCGCGCAGTCGGCGGCACAGCCGCACGTCTACACCGTACAGGGCACGTACACCGTAACGGTGACCGTCACCGATACCAGCGGTCAGACGACGGTCGGCAACGCCATCGTCTCGATCGGTCCGTAGCGGAACATCAGCACAAGTCCGGCGGCACAAGTCCGGCTGAAGCCGGACACTACGACAGCCCGCCGT
>CADEEX010000627.1 GCA_902826465.1 uncultured Acidobacteriota bacterium | reverse complement strand
CCGAGGATCAGTCCGAGTGGCGTGGCCCAGAGCTCGTGGAACCCGTGCGACCAGGGACCATTGGCCAGCAGCAGTGCCACCACCGCGCAGGCCACCAGCACGGCGCCGCCGGCAGCCTCCGTGGCGAAGAACTCCTGGAAGGGCGAGACCCCTCCTGGCGAGCGCGGGCGAGTCGACATGGCCATACTCTGACACGACCCACGTCACCGGGGGAGCGGGTAAACTCAGCCCGATGGCTCACGACCTCTACGTCCCATCCTTGATCTGGATTGCGCCGTTCGCGGCGCTCCTGGCCGTACTGGCGCTCGTCCCGCTCGTTGCGGCCGAGTGGTGGGAATCGAACGGGCGAAAACTCCTGGTCTCCGCGGTGCTGTCGGCGCCGATCCTGGTGCTGTACCTGATGCACGATCCGGAGGCGCTCGAACACGCGGCCATCGAATACGTGTCGTTCGTGGTGCTGATCGGCGGGCTGTTTTTCGTCGCCGGCGGCGTCATGCTCGAAGGCGACCTCGAGGCCACACCGCTCACCAACGCCACGTTTCTGGCGCTTGGCGCCTTGCTCGCGTCGGCGATCGGCACAACCGGCGCGTCGATGCTGCTGATTCGTCCGCTGCTCAGCACCAACAAGGAACGCCGCTTTGTCGTCCACACCCTCGTCTTCTTCATCTTCATCGTCGCCAACGTGGGTGGGTGCCTGACGGCGCTCGGCGATCCGCCGCTGTTCCTCGGTTACCTGCGCGGGGTGCCGTTCCTGTGGACGCTGCGGCTGTGGCCGGCCTGGCTCTTCGCCACCGGGACGCTGCTGGCGATCTACTTCGTGTGGGATACGGTGCTGCACCAGCGCGAACCGCCGGAGCGGATTCGCCTCGATCGGGCCACCATCAAGCCGCTGCACATTGGCGGCGCCCACAACCTGGCGCTGATCGTCGCGGTGGTGGCGGCCACGGTGCTGCTGCCGTCACCGTGGCGCGAACTCGGCACGCTGGCGATTGTGCTGGTATCGTGGCGGACGACATCGACCCACCTGTATCACGCCAATCGCTTTTCGCTGCACCCGATTCTCGAGGTCGCGGCCGTGTTTGTCGGCATCTTCATCACGATGCTGCCGGCGCTGGCGCTGTTGCGGGAGCACGGCGACGCCTTCACCCTCGAGCGGCCGTGGCAGTACTTCTGGGCCACCGGGCTGTTGTCCACCTTCCTCGACAATACGCCGACCTATCTGACGTTCCTGACACTGGGACAGAGCCAGGGGCTGGCGAACGACGTGGTGGGCGTGCCGCACGGTGTGCTCACCGGCATCAGTCTCGGCGCCGTGATGATGGGCGCCAACTCGTATCTGGGAAACGGGCCGAACTTCATGGTGCGGGCGATCGCCGAGCAGCGCGGCATCAAGATGCCGTCGTTCGGCGCCTTCATGCTCTACAGCACCGCGGTGGTGATTCCGGTGTTCGTCGCCTTGAGCTGGTTGTTTCTTCGCTAGCGCCCCAGATACCCGATGATCGCGTTTTCGATGTAGATGACGGCCATCATCGCAAACAGAATCTTGATGATCACCGGCGTCATCTCCTTCATCCACTGCACCGGCGTGTAGCTCTTGTCGAGGTCGCGCTGGATGAAGGCGTAGGCCACCACCGACTGCGCGCAGCCGATGTGCGTCCAGCAGCCACCAAGGGCATAGCCGGCGATCTGTGCCATCGCGAACAGCTTCAACAGATCGAGATCGAAGCCGTGCAGGGCGCGTGACGCGAAGTCGGCCACCACGTTGTTGTCGAGGATGGCGGACAGGAAGGTGGCGCCGAGAAACTGCACGTTGGCGATGTGTCCAGGACCGAACGAGGCGACGCCCTGCTGCAGCAGCGCCTGCATCCCTTCGAAGAAGCCGGCACTCGTCAGCAGCGTAATCGACAGAAAGAGCGGAAACAGGAAGTAGTACTCCGCGTACTCGACGCGGGCTTCGTGCAGTGCCAGTCGTCGCATCTTCTGGATGCCCCAGATGGCGGGCAGCGCCGCCGCGAATGCCGCGAACGACGACAGGAAGAGCGGCACGTTGTGGCTCACGCCGTGCGCGACGAGCAGCGCCACGAACGGAATGAGCGCCAGACCGCCGATCATCTGGG
>CADEEX010000626.1 GCA_902826465.1 uncultured Acidobacteriota bacterium | reverse complement strand
AGCAGTCGCCTCGTCAACGTGCGTGTGCTCGCGGCCACGAACCGCGACCTGCGCGACATGATCGTGCACGGCACGTTCCGCGAAGACCTGTTCTATCGGCTCAACGTCATTCACATTCACGTGCCGCCGCTGCGCGATCGGCGCACCGATATCCCGCTGCTCGTCGCGCACTTCCTCGAGCGATTCACTGTCTCGAACCAGTCGCCCATCACCGCCGTGTCGCCAGCCGCGATGAAGGCGCTGACCGACTACGCCTGGCCGGGCAACGTCCGTGAACTCGAGAACGTCGTCGAACGGCTGGTGGTCAACGTCCGGCAGCGGACCATTGAACTCGACGACCTGTCGTCGGAAGTGCGGGCGCAGGATCTGGTGTCGCTGCGGCCGAAGCGTGAGCGCCGCCGCACCATCGCCGACGATCTCTATCGCCGGCTAGTCGAGCAGAAGGAATCGTTCTGGATCGCGGTCTACCCGCTGTTCATGAACCGCGACATCACACGCGCGAACGTGCGCGAGATCGTCCGCCGCGGGCTCGAAGAGGCTCGAGGCAACTACAAGATCGTGGCGCGGCTGTTCAACATGGAGCCGCGCGACTACAAGCGCTTCCTCAATTTCCTGAGGAAACACGACTGTCAGGTGCCGTTCAAGGACTATCGGTAGGATCGCACGAACGTGAGGGCGGCCACCGCTGGCCTCACGACCAACTCACACGAACTGGCGACCATCGCTTTCGTCAGTGCCGCGTGATCAGGCGCATCGACCATCGTGCTGCGGACCAGCAGCGCGGCGACCGACACCACCGCCAATCCGAATGACAGTCCGAAGAGTGCGGCCACGACGACAACAGCGGAGACGCTGCCGGACCCGGCCACGACGCTCAGGCTGAGTGCGAACCAGGCCGCTGCGACGGCCGGGAGCACTTCGGTCGACAGCAGATGGCGGCTCGCGGCCGCCGGCGAGCGGCCGGCGAGCAGGCCCAAGGCCATCTGACGCACCGATTCGGCGACCCGTGTCCAGCGCGGCGCCTGGCGGTCGCTCCTGCCGAAGATTTCCCCGCTGCGGTGAAAGCGACCAGGCAATCCGGCGCGACGCGCCGACGCCACCGCACGCCACGCGAGATCAAGCTCCATGTCCCAGGCATGCGCCGAGAAGCCACCCGCTCCGAGAATCGCATCACGCCGCCAGACGCTGATACTGTCTGCCGGCGGGAGCGCGTGTGCGCTGCGCCGCGTGAGACGACTCACCATCAGCGAGCGGAGCGCGCGCAGCCAGGCGAAGGTGGCGGTCGGCTCGATGTGCGCACTCGCCCCGACGATGGCGGCCGGGTCGCGCAGCGGCGCGGCCATCAACCGGAGCAGCGCCTGACGATCAAACCGGAGGTCGTCGGGCAGCACCAGCACGTAGCGATACCGCGCCAGATTGACCCCGCAGTTCAATGCGTCAGCATTGGTCAGCGTCGGCTTGTCGGCAAGAACCAACCGCGCATCGCGCGCACTCCGGTAGATGCGGCGAAGCGGCGCGGTCATGATCGATTGCCGATAGAAGAACTCGTTCGCCTCGAGCGCCCACGCCTGCGCCAGCGTCGCGAACGACTCGACGCGGGCCGCGTCGGCGACGACGATCACTTCATATTCCGGATACGAGAGATCGAGCACGCGCGCGAGCGCCTGCTCCAGTCGCGCCGCCGAGTCGCCGGCCGGCACGATGATGCTGACGGGAATCGTGAACCGAGACACCGCAAACGGTGAGTCCGGGTCGACGCCGTCGTCCCGTCGGACACCGGCCTTCATCGTCAGCGCGACAAAGCGCAGTGCGACGACAGCCAGGCATAGAAAGGCCGCACAGGCCGAGGCGAGCAGAAGGGTGGAGGCTGGCATGGTCAGCGGGCGCCGACGTGTTCGAGGCCCATGGTGGCCAGCAGCTCCGTGATTCTGGCGCCGATGCGCGGACCGGCGCGTTCAACTAACGAGTCGGTGAACCGCATGCCACCGGCCGAGGCGATGCGCTTGAGGAGTGCAATCTTCGCCGGGGCAGGATTGTCGCTCGCCGCTTCCATCACCACGAGGCTGTCGAGGACACCGAGGTTCTGGATTACTTCTGCGGCGCCATTACGAACGAATCGATCCTTGTGAT
>CADEEX010000625.1 GCA_902826465.1 uncultured Acidobacteriota bacterium | reverse complement strand
CTTCGATCGACATCCCTTCAGCCAGCCTGAGCTCGATGAAGTCGACGAGAATGATCGAGTTCCTGACCACGATCCCCGCTCCGGCAATGAAGCCGATCATCGACGTCGCCGTAAAGAACGCGCCGAGCAGCGCGTGTGCCGGCAGGATGCCGATCAGCGAGAACGGAATCGCCAGCATGATCGTCATCGGCGTGATGAACGACTGGAACCATCCCACGACCAGGATGTAGATCAGCACCAGGACGGCCGCAAACGCGATGCCGAGGTCGCGAAACACCTCGTAGGTAATGTGCCATTCGCCGTCCCACTTCATCGCGTACTTCGTGCTGTCGAAGGGCTGTGAGGCGCTGAAGATCTCGAACTGATAGCCTTCAGGCAGCGTCATCGCCGACAGCGTGCGGTTCATCGCCAGAATGGCGTAGACCGGACTTTCAATGGCGCCGGCGACATCGGCAGTGACATACGTCACGGGCTGCAGATTCTTGTGATACAGACTGCGTTCGCGCTGACCGCTGATGACGCGCGTCACCTCGCCAAGCGCGACGGCGGCCGGCACGCCACCGAGACGGAGGCTCTGCATCGCGTCGAGTGACCGACGGCTCTCGCGCGGCAGCCGCAAGACGATCGGCACATCTTCCCGCGCGCGCGGATCGCGCAGCAGGCCGGCCACGGCGCCGCGTCCAGCCATGTCGACGACGGTGGCCACCTGTGCCGCCGTCAGCCCGGCCGCCGCCGCCTTCTCGCCATCCACTTCGAGTCGCAGTTCAGCCTGCGGCGACTCGACGTACCAATCCACATCGACGACTCCGGGGGTCTGCTCCAGTGTCGACCGCACGGTGGCGGCAAGTTCCAGGCGGCGTGCAGGATCTGGCCCATAGATCTCGGCGACCAATGTCTGCAGCACGGGAGGTCCTGGCGGCACTTCCACGACCTGGATCCGCGCACCCAGCCGCGTCGCGGCCGGTTCGAGTCGCGCCCGCAACCGCTTGGCGATGTCGTGGCTCTGCTCCGTGCGCTCCGCCTGATCGACCAGCAGCACCTGCAGGTCTGCCAGGTGTCGTTCCTGACGCAGGAAGTAGTGACGCACCAGCCCGTTGAAGGTGTACGGCGACCCTGTGCCGGTATAGCTCTGCACGCTGGTCACCGCGGCGTCACCGAGCGCCGCATCGGCCAGCACGGCGGCCACACCGGCCGTGGCCTCGAGCGGCGTGTCCTCAGGCATCCGCACCATGATCTGCAGCTCACTCTTGTTGTCGAACGGCAGCATCTTGACCGTGACCAGGCCGGCCGGCACCAGCATCGCGGCGGCGATCAGGAGCACGACGACGGCCGAGAGGAATCCGAGCCTCACGCCAGGCCGGCGAATCAAAGCGCCCATCACGCGTCGGTAGACGGCCGTGAGCCGGTCTTCACCGTGCTCCCCGTGGGGCCGCCCGGCACGCCCGAGCAGACGCACTGCCGCCCACGGCGTGACGACGAACGCGACGATCAGCGAGAACAACATCGCCGCCGTGGCGCCGACCGGAATGGGCCGCATGTACGGGCCCATGAGTCCGCCGACAAACGCCATCGGCAGGATCGCGGCCACCACCGTCAGCGTTGCCAGAATCGTCGGGTTCCCCACCTCATCGACCGCCCGGATGGTGATCGCGTCGATCGTCTCCCCCGCGCGACCGAGCCGCGCATGGCGGACGATGTTCTCGACCACGACAATCGCATCGTCGACCAGGATGCCGATCGAGAAGATCAGCGCGAACAATGTGATGCGGTTCAGCGTGTAGCCATAGAGATAGAACACGAAGAGCGTCAGCGCCAGGGTGACGGGGATGGCGACCAGCACCACGACCGACTCGCGCCGTCCGAGCACCAGCCAGATCAGGGCCGATACCGACACGACCGCAAGCAGCATGTGCCACAGCAGCTCGTTCGACTTGTGCGCGGCCGTCTCGCCGTAATTGCGCGTCACCGACACCTGCAGGTCCGCCGGCAGCAGGTAGCCGCGCACGGTGTCGACCTTGCGCTCGATCTCACGGGTCAGCGCGATGGCGTTCGTGCCCTTGCGTTTGGCGATCGACAGCGTGACCGCGGGATGCGCGGTCCCCGCACGCGGGTGGTGCATCACGTAGCTGTCGGGT
>CADEEX010000624.1 GCA_902826465.1 uncultured Acidobacteriota bacterium | reverse complement strand
AGAGCGACGAACCCTGCGAAGTCTCGTACAAGGACAAGAAGGGCAAGTACCAGGCACAGACCGGCGTCACGCTGCCGCGCATATAGGCTTTGGGCTTTAGGCTCAAGGCTTTAGCGCGAGCCTTGCTCGCGGCCGCGATATATAATCACGGACGAATGTCGCCGCGTCAGTTCCTGTCATCGTCGTTCCCTTTTGTGTCTGGTCTTTTCGGCGGCGCCCGTGGGCAGGCCCATAGCCGAGCGCCCAAAGCCCAGAGCCACTCTTGAGTACGAAGCCGCCCAGCGGCACCCGCGATTTCCTTCCAGACGATGTCCGCCGCCGCGAGTACGTCATGCGCGTGGTGCGCGAGGTCTACGAGAGCTACGGCTTCGAGCCGCTCGAGACGCCGGCCTTCGAGAACATCGAGACACTCCTCGGCAAGTACGGCGAAGAGGGGAACAAGCTCATTTTCAAGATTCTGCGCCGTGGCGAGCACGAGGCGTCGGGCGAAGCGGATCTGGCGCTGCGCTACGACCTGACGGTGCCTCTCGCGCGGGTCGTCGCGCAGTATCAGCACGAGCTGCCGAAGTTCTTCAAGCGCTATCAGATTCAGCCGGTGTGGCGTGCCGACCGTCCGGCGCGCGGCCGTTTTCGCGAGTTCTATCAGTGCGATATTGATGCCATCGGCTCGACGTCGCCGATCATTGAAGTGGAACTGCTGGCCGCGGTCAGCGAGGTACTGGCGCGTCTCAAGTTCGACGACTTCGTGATTCGCCTGAATCATCGTCGGGCGCTCTCGGCGCTGCTCGAGACCGCCGGTGTCGAGGCGGCGCAGCACGGCGACGCGCTGGTGGCACTGGACAAACTCGACAAGATCGGCGCCGACGGTGTGCGCAAGGAACTCGAGGCGAGGCAGATCGCGGCCGACGTCGCGGAACGCTGCCTGAGGAACTTCGCGACGCCGCCAGCCGACGATCCGCGCGCAGCGCTGTCGCATCTGCGCGGGCTTCTTGAGGGGCACACCGAGGGGACGACCGCCGTGGACGCCCTTGAGGGCATCATGGCCCTCACCCGTGGAACCGCGGCGGAGGGACGGGTTCGAATCGATCCCAGCCTGGCGCGTGGGCTGTCATACTACACAGGCGCGATCATGGAAATCACCGTCGCGGACTTGCCCGGAAGCCTCGGCGGCGGTGGACGCTACGACAACCTGATCGGCATGTTTCTCGGCCGCGATGTGCCCGCCTGCGGTTTTTCGTTGGGGCTCGAGCGCATCATCGTGGTGATGACCGAACGTGACATGTTTCCGGCAAAGGTGTCGCGTGGTGCGGTCGACGTGATGATCGCCTGCCTGGACGATGGGCAGCGCTCAGACGCCTTGAGGCTGGCGTCGGAACTGCGCGCCGAACGGCTGCGCGTCGAGATCTATCCGGAGACGGGCCGGAAGCTGGAGAAGCCGCTGAAATACGGGTCGGTGAGACACGCGCCAGTGATGGTCATCATCGGCGAGGACGAACAGGCACGGGGTGAGGTGACCGTTCGCGATCTGCAGACGCGGGCGCAGGACGCCTTGCCCAGAGCCGGCGCCGCCGTCGAGATCGCCAGACGCGTCCGCCTCGGCACCTGACAGGAATTTGAGATTGCGGATCGAGAATCGCGGATTGCATTCTTGAATCAGCAATCAGCAATCAGCAATCAGCAATCAGCGATCAGCGATTAGCCATCACTCTATGTCCGAACCTCTCGCCGACTGGCAACGCACCCACACCTGCGGCGCACTCCGCGCTGAACACCTCGACGCGACCGTCACCCTTCTTGGCTGGGTTCACAAGGTCCGCGACCTTGGTGGTGTCCTGTTCATCGATATTCGCGATCGCTACGGCATTTCGCAGGTCGTCGTCCGAGACGACGAGGCGCTGCTGGCGCAGGCGAAGCGGTTCCGACCCGAGTTCGTGGTCGGCGTCCGCGGCCTCGTCGAGCGTCGCTCGCCTGACACGGTCAACCCGAAGATCGCCACCGGCGAAGTCGAGGTGCTGGCGCAGCAGTTCCGGTTGCTGAACGAGGCGAAGACGCCGCCGTTCCAGATTGCCGAAGACTCGACGGTGTCGGAAGACGTCCGCCTCAAGTATCGGTATCTCGATCTTCGGCGGCCGCGGC
>CADEEX010000623.1 GCA_902826465.1 uncultured Acidobacteriota bacterium | reverse complement strand
CGATCGTCTGCGCGACCCACGGCGATCGATCGAACAGGTCAACATCGCCGGCTTGCGGCTCGGTCGGCTGACGATTGCGCAACTGCCGTCGGCCGATCCGCTGGCGTTGTATCGCCAGATCGCGGAACTCCAGTACGAGGTCGCGGTGGTTCAGGCCTTCGCGCCGCTGCCGCGGGCGGTCAATCCCGCCGTCCCGACCACCGGCTACGACGACGTGAGGCGGATCGCGCTGGCACGCATTGCGCTCGACTCGATTCCCTCGATCCAGGTCGACTGGTCCCTCTATGGGCCGAAGCTGGCGCAGGTCGCACTCACGGTTGGCGCCGACGATCTTGATGCGGTGTCGCCGCTCGACGATCTGTCCGAGGGGCGCCGTCGCGCACCGCTCGAAGAAGTGCGGCGGAATATCGAGGCTGCGGGGCTCGAGGCCGTGGAGCGCGATGGCCGCTTCGACGTACGCGCGTGACCGGGCGGATCCGTCTTGGCGCGGTCGAGTACCTGAACGCGCGTCCGCTGGTCTACGGCCTCGAGACGGCGTCACGCTTCGCGCTCAGATTTGACGTGCCGGCACGCTGCGCCGACCTGTTGCACGCCAACGAGATCGACCTGGGCCTGATCCCGTCCATCGAGTACCTGCGCGGACCAGCCGACTATCGCATTGTCCCGTCGGTCTGTGTGGGCTCGAACGGTCCGGTCGCGTCGGTGGCGCTCTACACCAGACGCGAACCGCGCGACCTTCGGTCGATTGCGCTCGACACCACGTCGCGTACGTCGGTGGCCTTGACGCGCGTCATCGCCAGGATGGCCTTTGGCATCTCGCCCTCACTCGTACCGATGGCACCCGACCTCACGTCGATGCTGGCGCATGCCGACGGTGCCCTCATCATTGGCGACAAGGCGCTGTTCCTGGATCACGAGGCGGCGGGCGTCACCAAGATCGACCTCGGCGCGACATGGACGTCAGCGACCGGACTCCCGTTCGTCTACGCATTCTGGGCTGGTCGGCCTGGTGTTGCCAGTGTGGACGATGTCCGCCGGCTCGAGCAGGCGTGCCACGACGGGCAGACGCACAGGGCCGAGGTCGCCCGGGGCTACTATCCGGACGACGTGCCGCGACAGGCGGTTGCCGAACAGTATCTGCGCGATAATATCCGCCACTCGCTCGACGCCTCAGCCATCGAAGGACTCCAGACGTTCTATCGGTACGCGGCAGAGAACGGACTCGTCGAGTTCGATGGTGCGTTGCGCTTCTATGATGCAGAACGTGATTGATCGGATCGCCGCCAAGATACGTGCCGGTGGGCGCGTCGATGCTGCCGAGGCGCTGACGCTGTACCGCGAGGCACCGACGGCCCTGTTGGGTGCGCTCGCCGACGAGCTCAGGCTCAAGCGCCACCCCGAAGGCCTCGTGACCTACATCATCGACCGCAACATCAACTACACGAACGTGTGCGTGGCGAAGTGCAACTTCTGCGCGTTCTATCGCGAGGTCGGATCGAGCGACGGATACGTCCTCGGCTTCGACGAGATCTTCCGCAAGATCGACGAGACGATTGCCGTGGGTGGCGTTCAGCTGCTCCTCCAGGGCGGACACAATCCCGACCTGCCGCTGACCTGGTACGAGGACCTGTTCCGCGGGATCAAGCAGCGCTATCCCGCGTTCAAACTGCACGCGCTCTCGCCACCCGAAGTGCTGCACCTGTCGCGTCTCACGCAGATTCCTGTGGCCGACGTCCTGGCGCGCCTCATCGCCGCGGGCCTCGACAGTGTGCCTGGCGGCGGCGCAGAAATCCTGGTCGATCGGGTCCGCAAGCTGCTGCACTGCTACGGCAAGGCGTCGGCGGATGAGTGGCTCGATGTGATGCGTCATGCCCATCGCGCCGGGCTTCGCACCACGGCGACGATGATGTATGGCACCGTCGAGACGGAAGAAGAGCGCATCGAGCACATGCTGCGCTTGCGCGACCTGCAGGACGAGACGGGGGGCTTCACGGCCTTCATTACCTGGAGCTACCAGCCGGATCACACGGAACTGGCGGGGCGCGAGGCCACCGGGGTCGACTACCTGCGCACACTGGCGCTGGCTCGCATCGTGCTCGACAACTTCGACAACCTGCAGGCGTCGTGGGTGACGCAGGGCGGCAA
>CADEEX010000622.1 GCA_902826465.1 uncultured Acidobacteriota bacterium | reverse complement strand
GTACTTCCCGACTGACCGCTACACCGTCGTCACGCTGATTCCCGAATAGCAAGGCCGTGACTCTGTGGCGATGTCGTGGCCGGCGGCTACACGCGCACCAGGAACGCGCTCGTGGGCTTCGACGTCGCCTTCGCGATTCCGGCGGCGTACAGCGCGACCTGACGGCGATAGCGCTCGATACCGGCTTCAGAGACTTCGCGGTCGGTCTTGAAGTCGATCACGCACCAACGCCCCTGATCTTCGAACGCAAGGTCGACGACCCCTTCCACAAGCACGCCGTCCGCCGACGTCAGCGTCACCGGACACTCGCGCCTGGCAAGGCCACGCGCATCGGCGGCTGCGGCTCGCTGCATCACGTCGTGACGCCACACCATGACCGCCGCATCGACGGCGGCATCGCGCTCAGCCTCAGGCGCGCCGAGGATTCGCGCCTGCACCGCCGCGACATCCGTATACGCATCGCGATCGCTACCGAGCGGCGCCGCGGCAAGAATGGCGTGGACCAGTTCGCCGAATCGCACCCCGCCGAACGAAGACGGAGCGCGTTCGTCAAGCACCGTCACCGGCGGCAGGAGGGACGCGACGGGCGTCTCGTCGCTCGTCTCATCAAACAGTCCAGCCTGTCGTGGCGCGACCAGCCGCGGTGACACTGCGAGGAGTGCCGCGTCTGCTGTCGAATCTGCCGCCCATTCGGTGACAGTGCGCGCCGTCACGGACGGCCGTGCGCCCGCCGCTACGGTGTCGGCGCGCTGCGACTCCCATCGACGATAGTCGCGCATCCCCTCCTCGACAATCGCCGCCGGCACGTCCTTCACGATCAACGACTCCCGTTCGCGTCTGATGCCGAACGACGCCTCGACACCGAGCGCCAACGCATGCGGATCCCACCAGACGACGCTGTACGGCTCCTCGACGCCGAGGTGGTGAACACCGGGCTGGACAGTCTCGCTCGTGTACGGGTCGTCGTCCGGCCGCCTGAAGACCGAGTCCTTCTTGAAGGTCGGATGGTAAGCCGCCACTGACGGGCTGCGGCGCGCCGATCGCAACGGATAGACGGCGGCGTTCAAGGGACTCAACCAGCCGTCGAACTCCGCATCACCGACGACCGGCACCACCAGCAGGTCGCGGGCGCGCGTCGCCGCGACGTAGGCGATGCGCACGCCCTCGGCTTCGTCACGCGCCACCTCAATCGCTTCGTTCAGGGCGAGTTCGACCGGCGTCCACCGGCCGAGGCGCAGGTAGCAGCTATTGCTCTCCTTGTCGATCGACCGATCGGCCCGTTCGCTGCGCAGCTTGGCCGTCATGTCGGCCAGGACCACGACCGGGAACTCGAGCCCCTTCGCCTTATGCGCCGTCATCAGTCGGACGCCGTCGCTCCCCTCTTCGAGGATGGGGGCTTCGGCGGCCTGGCCATGATCGGCCTGGTCGCGCAGTTCTTCGACGAAGCCGCGGAACGACATACCGCCATTCATCTCGTACTGCCTCGCCAGTTCCGCCACATGCAGCACATTGGCCAGGGCCTGCTCGCCAGCTGGCCGAAGCACGAAGCCGACGTGCGCGCGCGTGGCACTCAGCAGATCGGTCACCGTGTCGGCCACCGGCCGGTAGTTCCGGCGCGCGTGCAGCGTCTTCAGCACGGCGAGCGCCTCGACCACCGATCGCAACTCGAGCGAGGGAGACTCCAGCGGCCGAAAGGGATGGAACACTTTCTGTGCGTGGCGGTACTCGAGCAACGTCTCATCGTCGATGGCAAACAGTGCTCCGCGCAGCGTGGCAAACACCGAAAGTTCATCGTCCGGCCACTCGATGGCCGCCAGCGCCGCGCGCAGCGTCTCCACCTCTTCCCGTCCATGAAACGACTTGCCACCGACGAGTAAGTGCGGCACACCACGCGCCTCGAGCGCATCGACGTATGCACGCGTGACATCCTCGCCGAAGTGACTGAACCGGCGGAACAGGATGCAGACATGCCGCGGCTGGATCGGCACCTCAATCGGCAGTTCGTCCCGTGTGGTCTTCTCGGTGATCACCCAGCCGCTCTCGTGCAGCAGCCACGCCACGAACGCGCCGACACCGTCCGGCAGCGACGTGTCGATCGCGTAGCCAGCGACGTAGCGTTTGCCGTACGGTTCCGGCACCGGCAGCGCCACTACT
>CADEEX010000621.1 GCA_902826465.1 uncultured Acidobacteriota bacterium | reverse complement strand
GACGCTGCCAAACGGCACGTACTTCATCCGCATCGTGGCGTCAGATGCACCGTCAAACGCGGCAGGCGTGTCGCTCACAGGCGACCTCGAGAGCTCGGCATTCGAAGTGGACAACACGGCACCAGTCATCACCATGACCGGTGTACGTGCTGAAGGGGCGCGCACCGTTGCCACCTTCGACGTGAAGGACGATCATTCCCCCATCCTTCGCGTCGAGTGGTCCGACGACGGCCAGTTGTGGCGAGGCGCGTTCCCGGTCGACGGGATCGCCGATTCGAAGAACGAGCGTTACAGCGTGACGGTGGACGGTGCGGTGAGCCAGCGAGGGCTGACGGTGCGGGTGACCGACGCCATGAACAACGTCTCGAGCGCGCAGGTCGACGTGACGCGAGGGCGCTAAACCCGCGAGGGCGCTGAACCGCGAGGGCGCTGGAAACTACGCGACGGCCAGGCGCGGGCCGGCGGGCGGCAGCACGATCACGACGCGGCGTTTCTTGGCCGATGGGGTCACCGGCAAGTCGATCGACGGCAGCTTGGCCGCGCGCACGGTCGTGTGCGCCACCATCCACACCATGTTCACCGCCACGGGCAGCCCCGACACCTTGGCTGGTTCAAACCGCGCCTTCGACACGGACCCCATGAGCGGTTCGAGCGCGCGCGCTTCGCTGCTGTCGGCGCGAAGTGTTTCGCCGGACTGCGAGTGCAACTCCAGGTTGACCACGCGCCCTTCGCGCGTGATCACACCCGACAGCGTGAACAGCTCATCGTCGGCGTCCTTGCTGTCGGCCGTCATCAGCACATAGTCGAGGGGGCGCGGCAGCAGCATGCGCGCGTCGATCACCACCGGGTTCTTGTTCGAGCCAGGCGAGCGTTCGCTGCTGGTGGCGAACCGCATCATGCTGAGCATGATCATGACGCAGGCCACGGTCGCCGCACCAGCGCCAAGGCCGGCATAGACGAAGTGCATGTCGTCGAACATCGCGCGGACGTGGACCGGCCACGAGGCGTTCTGTTCGGCACGGGCCCGGCTCAGCACCATCGCCTGCAGGCTATCGTGGTCGGCCCGCGACGCTGACGGCTGCGCTGCCACCGCGGTGCGCAGCAACGAGCGCATCGAGCGCATGTCGTCGAGCGCCTCGCTGCAGCCGTCGCACCATTCGAGGTGCGCGTCGACCTCGATCTGCTCGCCGATCGTCAGCTCGCCGTCGTGATAGGCCTGGAGGAGGCGATTGGCGCCTGCACAGTTGAGCATTCGTGTGGCGACGTCTCTCATTGCGCCCTCTCTTCGCGGAGTTCGAGGCGCAGCGTCTGACGCGCCCTGGTCAGCCGCGACTTCACGGTCCCCACGGCCACGCCGAGCGAGAAGGCAATCTCTTCGTAACTCAATCCGTCCACTTCACGAAGAACGATGGCCGTGCGCTGATCGAACGGCAGACCATCGAGCACCGACTTCAAGCGGTTCGCCAGTTCCTTCTGGGCGAGCACCCGGTCGGGGCCGGCTTCGGCCCCGGCACGGAAATCGCCGTGTGCGGCGAGATGCGCATCGAGCGACACCTGATCGGCGCGATGCCGGCGGCGCCAGAACCGGTGACGGTTCCGCGCTTGATTGACGACGATCCGGTAAATCCAGGTCTTGAGGGTAGACTGGCCGCGAAATTGGCCAATCGTCCGAAACACCCTGAGGAAGACGTCCTGGGACAAGTCGAGCGCTTCGTCCCTGTCGCCGAGCAGGTTGAGTGCCAGCTGCACGACCATGCGCTGGTTCTCGTCGACCAGGTCAGCGAACGCTGCCTCGTCTCCCGCTGCACAGCGTTGGACCAGCGCCGCTTCCCGGCCCGCGACTTCTGACCATCCGACAATCCGCGCCTGCTTCACGGAGAGCATGGTACTCAACATAGACCCCGCTCGCGCGGGAAAGTTCCGCAAGGGGCTACGATAGACCGGTGAAACGGCCCCTGATCGCCATGACGCTCCTGGCGGCGACTGCCGTCGGCGGCGCGGTGGTCTACCAGCAGGCGGCCAGAGAGCGCGACTACCGCCAGCTGCTGGCGCATGGCGACTCGGCGCTGGCCGATGAACAGACGTTCGGGGCCATCGAGGACTACAGCGGCGCCATCGCCTTGCGTCCCGACTCGATGCTGGCGCACCTGCGCCG
>CADEEX010000620.1 GCA_902826465.1 uncultured Acidobacteriota bacterium | reverse complement strand
GTTCCGCCAGATGCTCGTCTGGCACCAGCGTCCAGGCGACGCGTTTGAGCCCGCGGTGCGCGCCCAGGCACGACTGGCCGTGCCCGAAGAGGCGAAACGCCAGGTAATAGGCGATGGCGTTGGGCCCGGGAATCGGCGCCAGGACGGCCGACGCGGCGAACACGACACCGTCGACGATGAACCAGACGCCGTGATGCCAGCGAGCCGCAGTGAGAATCTGATCAAGCCGTCGCTTCGCCAGTTCAGATGTGATGGTCGACGGGTGGCGCAGAATCGCCGTGTCAGCCTTGCGCAGCGCCCACAACGTCCGTTGCTCGGCGATCGATTCCGCCAGATGACAAACAACCGTGTCGCGCCACTTCGCAAATCGTCCGGTCGCCTCGCCCCGGCGGGCCGTGTCGACGAGGTCGCGCCAGCGGATCGCGGCCTGCTGTCCCCAGCGCCTGAAGCGCCCGGCGGCGGCATCTACAGAGGACGGCGCGTCCTCAGGCGGCTCCGAATAGATTTCGAAGCGGTCGGCGCCGAGTGCCACCAGGAAGACGGTCATCGGTCAGCGTGCCGTCCGCACACGCTGCACTGCGCGCACATCCTGCAGGCGGAGGGTCGGTCGCCCGGCGTCCTCCCAGGCGCTGACGATCATGCTGGCGGTGGCGCTGATCGCTGCCGACAGCTGCCTTTCGAGCAGTGGCTGCACCTTCTGAAAGAACACCTCGAAATAGGCGTCATCGTAGGCGTCTTTGCCGGCGATGGCGTCCTTGTCGGCCTGCAGCACGGCGCCGACTGCCTGATACGACTCGAGCAGCCTGTCGAAACTGAAATCGCGGATGGATGAAATGTGCTGCACCGGTGCGGGCTGGAGACGCAGCCGCGACCCGTAGCGCTCGATCAAATCGCGCTCAAACCGGGAGTGGATACCGTTCTGGCCGGTCTGCTGACCATCGTAGTTGATGGTGGCGTGAAACGGCTGGTGCGCATCCTGGATGTAGTGCGAGGCCACGGCGCTATGGAGCACAGAGTTCGACACGGAATACGGCGCCTGCCGCTTGAACTCATCGAACGCGCGACGCAGAGAGCCGTACATCTCCGCTTCACGCCAGGGCAACCGGCCGTTGTCATTCAGCACCGCCGCGCCGAACCTTTCAATCGCCGCGCTCAAGTCCCGCGGCAGTGCGGCGAACGGATACTCGCCGTAGGCGGGTACTCCGAAGTCGACGAAATGATTCGGACTGTCCTCCCATCCGACTTCGCGCCAGGTGTCCGGGTCAGTGACGCGGACGAGCAGTTCGGCTTGATGCTGTTCAAAGAACGGCTTCAACTCCGGAGGCAGCAACGCGATGGCTCGCTCCATGATCAGCCGATGGCCGGCGAAGCCCCAGGCATGAGCCGAGGATGGGGCCCAGACCGACGCGATGCTGACGAGCACGGCAATCAGCGTCTTCTTCATTCTGCTATCTTAAATTGATTGGACAACCTGACGCACAGTCTGTTCGGCCTCACCGCCGCGCGCACGCCGCTCGGCCGTTCGGGCCGCGGCACGACGGTGGCGCTCCTGCTCGCGTCGAACGCACCGGACATCGATATCGTCACGACGGTGGGCGGCGCGGCCAGCTATCTGCACTGGCACCGCGGTCCCACCCACGGTCCGCTGGGCATCGTCGGCCTCGCCTTCGTGTGCGCGCTCATCGCGCGCGGCATTGCCACCTGGCGGCAGAAACCGACCGACGCGCCTCCAGGCACGTTGGTGTCGCTCTGGCTGGTGGCCATGGTCGGTGTCCTCTGCCATGTGCTGATGGACCTGCCGACCTCGTACGGCACTCGCCCATTCAGTCCCTTCTCTTACACCTGGTTCGCCGAAGACTGGATGCCAATCGTCGATGTCTACCTGCTGGCGATTCTTGGCGGTGGGTTGTTGCTCACCAGGCGAGCGGCGCGAGGGGGCGTCGACCTCCGTGCCCGCAACGCCGCGCTGGCCCTGGTGCTCATGCTCGCCAACTACGGCGTCCGCGCCGTCTCGCATCATCAGGCCCTCGCCAGCGCACCGTCGGTCTTCGCGGCGCTGCCTCCGCGCTGCGCCTCGGCGGTACCGGAAGGCTCGTGGATCGATTGGTGGCCACGCCCCACCGCCAAGACACCGCGCGACGCCTCGTCGGAGCGCT
>CADEEX010000619.1 GCA_902826465.1 uncultured Acidobacteriota bacterium | reverse complement strand
GTCTGGGCAGCAAGCAGAAGAAGGTGGCGCTCGAAGCCGCGCATGCCGAGCGCTGCAACTGCGGCTGCGGGATGAACGTGGCGCAATGTGTGTCCACCGACATGACCTGCCCGATCCGCGACGCCAATATCGAAAAGATCAAGGGCATGGTGCGCACGGCGGCGGCGACGCCGGAAACTTAAGAGGTTCCAGGGTTCCAGGGTTCCAGGGTTCCACGGTTCACATCGAGACTGTTCATGAAGAGAGTGCTCACGTTCATCGTTCTTCTGCTGGTGGCCGCCAATGCCAGCGCGCAGCAGGCGTTCAGCGAAGCCGACTTCACGGCGTCGGACGGCGTGAAGATTCACTACTACACGGCCGGAACGACCGGGTCGTATGTCGTGCTGATCCATGGCTATTCCGACAATGCCGAGCGGATGTGGTTCCGCACCGGCATTGCGCCCGCCCTGGCGAAGACGCACCGGATCGTCGCGCTCGACAACCGCAATCATGGCAAGAGCGACAAGCCGCAAGCCGGTGGCACCGGCCGCGCGCAAGACATCGTAGAGTTGATGGACCACCTGAAGATTGAGAAGGCGCACATCCACGGCTACTCGATGGGAGGCGGTCTCACCGGACAGCTGCTGGCGTTGATTCCCCAGCGCTTCATCACCGCCGGTTTCGGCGGCTCCGGCATTCAGGAGACTGACGCGAAACTGCGCGCGCAGGCCGAGGCGATGGACGAGGCGCTCCCCAAGGCACAGGGCGCCGACGCGGCGGCGATGGATCGCTTCCGCTCGCGCGTGGCGACATCGCGTCCCGCCGGGACAGCGCCGGTATCGGCCGCGCCGGTCCGCGCCGACCTGACGAAGCTCGATATCCCGATCCTCGCGGTGAACGGATCTTTCGACAATCCTTATGCAAAGACGCAGCGCCTCTGGCGCGAGGCGCACGTGTTCGAAAACGTGATTCTCGAGGGAAAAACGCACTTGACGGCGATCTCGAGCAGCGGCGCGCCGCCGCTCTACATCGATTCAATCGTCCGCTTCATCAACGCCTACGACCATCGATAGTCGTCAGTTTTCAGGAGTCAGCCGACACGTCGTGATAGCATCCGCGTCGCTCTACTGTCGGAGGTAAGCGTGCGCGGTGTTCGGACTCTGCTGGTTGTTCTTTTCTTCACGCTAGGTATCGTCTCATCCGCTCACGCGCAGACCGGCTCCATTGCCGGCCGCGTGGTCGACGCCCAGGGCGCCGCCGTCGCCAGCGCTGAAGTGTCCGCGTCGTCTGCCGCGCAAGGCACTCGCACCACGCGATCGAATGCTGAAGGCGCCTTCACGTTCACCGGCCTTGCCGCTGGCAACTACGTGGTCCTCGTCCGGGCGCCAGGCTTTGCCGACAAAACCGAGCAGGCCACCGTCGGCAGCGCCGTCGCGAATGTGAACGCCACGCTGGAAGTAGCCGGCATCGTTGCTGATGTCACGGTGGTTGGTGCGTTGTCGGGGACCGCGGCGACCGGTAAGACCAACGTGCCGCTGCGCGACCAGCCGCTCACCGTGCAGAGTGTGCCGCAGTACGTGATACAGGAGCAGGCCGCCAACGACGTGGCCACGGTGCTGCAGAACGTGCCCGGCGTCTACGCCTTCACCAACTACGGCGTCTACGAGGGCTACACCTTCCGCGGCTTCCTCGACCTGTTCCCGTCGCAGGCCAATCAGCTGATCGACGGCGTGCTGCAGCAGGGGAACCGCATCAACACACAGCTGTCGAACGTCGATCGCATCGAGGTACTGAAGGGACCATCGTCGGCGCTCTACGGCGGCGGCGCGATCGGCGCCACGGTGAACATCATCCGCAAGAAGCCCTCACCGCAACCGATGTACGACTTCTCGGCCGCAGCGGGCCGTTGGGGCCTTGGCCGCACCACCTTTGGCGCTGGCGGCAAGCTGTCTGATCGGGTGAACTACCGGCTCGACATCGGCGCGGAGCGCAAGGACGGCTTCCGTCACAACGACACCAATCGCGTGCAGTTCGCGCCGTCGGTGGCCTGGCGGCTTGGCGGCGCCAACCAGTTCAACGTCTACTACACCTACAACCGCGATCACTTCTCGGGCGATGCCGGCATTCCGCTGCTGCCCGACGGCACGTTTCCGGATGTGGCGCGCGATCTCAACCTGC
>CADEEX010000618.1 GCA_902826465.1 uncultured Acidobacteriota bacterium | reverse complement strand
TTGCATTTCAGCAGTGCGTTGACCGCCGGGGTGGAAAGCTGCTGCACCTCGTCGATGATGACACCCTTGTAGCGGTTGCGGACCGGCATGATGCCCAGTCCGGCAATGATCACTTCACGGACGTTGTCGACCCCCGTGTGCGTGGCAGCGTCGATCTCGAGCACGTCGATATCGCGCCCCTGGGCAATCTCGACGCAGGCGTCACACTCGCCGCACGGGTCGGGCGTGGGGCCCTTATCGCAGCACAGCGCGCGTGCCAGAATGCGTGCGGTGGTGGTCTTGCCGACGCCGCGCGGACCGGCAAACACGAATGCCTGCGCCAGGCGTCCGCTGCCGAGCGCGTTGCGCAGCGTCCGCGTCACGGCCTGCTGCCCGACGACGTCGTCGAAGCGCTGCGGCCGCCACTTTCGCGCGATGACCTGGTACGCCACTTAGGGTGCTTGGGTGCTGAGGGTGCTTGGGTGCTTAAGGGTGCTTGGGTGGTTGGTGCTTCAGGTGCTTCAGTGTCAAGGTGCCGGCGTAGAGGCTCGGGGCAAACTCCACCGCGATCCGGAGGTCCTGCGGCACATGTCAGGGTCTGCTTAGCGCTGCTGCCTTCCGGCTCTGACGCGGTTCGTAGTCTGACATTGCACAGGTTCCGGACCGCGGTGCAATCGGCCCCGAGCGTCGTCGAGGGGCGATTCCCCTCGACGGCAAACCCTGAGTTTACTACTTGCCGAGGCGCTTGTTGATCTCGGCCCAGTTCACGACGTGCCACCAGGCGCCAATGTAGTCGGGGCGGCGGTTCTGGTACTTCAGGTAGTAGGCGTGTTCCCACACGTCGATTCCGAAGACCGGCTTCTTGCCTTCCATCATCGGGTTGTCCTGATTGGCGGTGCTCTCGATCACCAGCTTGCCGCCGTTGTCGACGACCCACGCCCAGCCGCTGCCGAAGCGGCCGACGGCGGCCTTGGCGAACTGCTCCTTGAAGGCGTCGAAGCTGCCAAACGACGAGTTGAGCGCGTCGGCGATGTGGCCGGTCGGCGCGCCACCGGCGTGCGGCGCCATGATCTGCCAGAACATGCTGTGGTTCACGTGCCCGCCGCCATTGTTGCGGACCGCGGTGCGGATGTCTTCCGGCACCGTGCTCAGGTGCTTGATTAGATCCTCGGCGCTCTTGCCCTGCAGGTCGGGGTGCTTCTCGAGGGCGGCATTCAGGTTGTTGATGTAGGCCTGATGATGCTTGCCGTGATGGATCTCCATCGTCTGCTTGTCGATGTGCGGTTCGAGCGCCTCGGGGGCGTAGGGAAGAGCGGGTAGGGAATGCGACATGCCCGGATCGTACTTCCGGTGGGAGGTTCACGCAAGGCGAGCCGCAGCGGATGGCGGGTGGGCGGTTACAGGTGCGCGGCGCCGACAAGGGCTGGCACAACAGGCACCATGACCCGGAATTCGGCGCCCTCGCTGGTGTGTCCATACTCGAGGTTTCCGCCGACGCTGCGCGCCAGTTCCCTGGCGACGTACAGCCCCAGCCCCGCGTCGCCGTTCGCTGAACGGGCCGCCGGCAGATGGAACAACGTCTCAGGGCTGGCCACGCCGGGACCAGCATCTGCGAATGTGATCACCACCTCGTCTTCGCCAGGTTCGACGGACACCACGAGACGAGGGCGAGACACCGAACCGGCAGAGCGCAGGCTGTTCTGGCAGAGGTTGAGGAAGATCTGCAGCAGGTCGTGCGCGTCCATGGCCACCTGCGGCAAACGATCGGGCGCCTGCCAGTGCACCTGTCCGCCCGCCGACTCCCAGTCGGGCTCGATGACAACACGCAACTGGTCGATCACGGTGCGCAGATCGGACCGCCGTTCCTTCGACCCGGCGATATTCCGCAACTCGAACGACGCGAGCTGGAGCAGGCGGCCGACCAGCCTGACCAGCGCGTCGAAGTCGGCGTCGCCGCGCAGCGCCGTTCGACTGCGCAGGTTCGAGCAGACCACCGAGATCGCCGAACAGAAATTGCGAATCTCGTGCGACACGGCGCCGGCCAGCAGGCGACTGCCATCGACCAGATGCTGAAAGCTTTCGCGTTCGCGCTCGCGCACGTCTTCGGAGACGTCGACGACAATCGCGGCAAGGCGTCGCGCGTCGTGGGAGCCGTAGACCGAGAACCAGGCACGCAGCGGAAACAGG
>CADEEX010000617.1 GCA_902826465.1 uncultured Acidobacteriota bacterium | reverse complement strand
TGAAAGTGCCCGGCACCGACGACGCCGCAATGTTCAGAGTGCCCGCCCTCAGACCGGCGCGAGCTGCCAGAGCCGACTGGCCCGCCGACAGATTGGACAGTGCTTGTGATGCCACGCGCGCCAGAATGCGGCCGCTCGGCGTCAGCACCAGGGAGCGTCCGTTGCGCTCGGCGATGGGTTCACCTGCTGCGGCACTCAACAAACGCAGGTGCTCGCTCGCCGAGGGTTGGCTGATCCCGACAGCTTTCGCAGCCATTGACAGGCTCGTGGCGCGCTCCAATTCGACGAGCAACCGCATCCGGGTGGAATCCCACACATCCATGAGTGACGGCACGCGCGTGTCTCCCTACCTTGTGCGATGCCCCGTCCTACCAGAGCAGAACCCCAGCGTAGGCCTCACGTATCGGAGATCCTGAACTGTCGCGGAAGATCCATTCGGGATCGGGATACCCCAGGCAGTTGTGCGGCCGGCCGTATCGGGCGCGCTTACTCTTCATCCCACTCGGCCCTCGGAGCATCGGGCAAACAAGTGCGAAGGCTCCGTCGGCGCCGCTCAACCGTCTGGAAGGAACTCTTGGCGATGGCCAACCTCGGCAATGCAGTCATCTATCTGATGATGACGTTCGTATTGGTAGGTGCGGTGTTCCTTGTCTTCCGCGGCGACCGCGGCATCGGACACGAGTTCAAGGAAGGCCTCTACTCCCTCGGGCCGCTGTTCGTTCCGGTCGGCGGCATCATGGCCGGTCTACCCTACCTCGCCTGGTTCGTGGAGAACGTTATCGGCCGGCTGTACGCATTCTTCGGCGCCGACCCCGCAATGGCTGCAACGACTTTCATCGCGAGCGACATGGGTGGCTACCAGTTGGCGCTGGCGACGGCTGACTCGTCGGGAGCGTGGATCACAGCCGCCGTCACCGGGTTCATGGCAGGCGCCACCATCTCATTCACAATTCCCGTCGGTTTGGCAATTCTGCAACGCAAGGATCATCAGTACTTCGCGCTGGGCATCATGAGCGGAATTCTCACTGTCCCGATCGGTGTCATCGTGACGATGGCGATCCTGCTGTCCACCCATTCGCCGGTTCGCGGCACGGCCATCACCGACGGCCCGTCGGACATCTCCCTCGACGGCTTCGGCATGAGCGACGTCCTGCTCAATCTGTTACCGGTGATCGTAGTCTCGGTGGTGATCGCGGTCGGGCTCTACTTCGTGACGCGAGCGATGGTTACGGCCTTCATCTGGTTCGGCCGAACCCTTAACGGCGCAATCTATCTCGTCCTTGCGCTCGCGATCGTGGAGCACGTCACCGGTTTCTTCAGCTCGCACCTGAGTTGGTGGAACTTCCAGCCGATCATCGCTACCGCCGACGACCAGATGCGACCGCTGGAGATCGCAGGCAACGTGGCCATCGTGCTTGCCGGAGCGTTTCCCTTGGTATACGTGATCCGCACGTATTTGAAGAAGCCGCTCGGCGCGGCAGGCAAGTGGTTCGGGATCAGCCCCGACGGTACGGCAGGGCTGCTGGCGGCTGCGGCGAACATGATCGCCGCATTCCACCTCATCCAGTTCATGAGGGCCAAGGAAAAGGTGCTCGTGGTCGCCTTCGGCACTACATCGGCGTTTCTGGTGGGCGACCACCTCGCCTTCACCGCCAATTTCCAGCCGAACCTGATCGGCCCACTGATGATCGGCAAAGTTGTGGCGGGGATTACCGCGATGCTGATCGCGGTGTGGATTGCGGTCCCCACCGCCGAACGTATTGAGCGGGAACGCGAACTGGCTGATCGTGCAGAGCTTGACACAGCTCAAGGGCTCGACGCTGAGAGCGACGGAATGCACCAGCGCAGGGATGTCACAGTCGATTCCGCTGATGGCTATCGTCCCGATGCGAGAGAGTGACTGCGGCCTTCCGGTAATGACGGCGACGGCGTGGCGGCCGACCGCGGCAACGATCGCCAGCTGCGTCGTCGCGCTTGCTGGGCCGCTGCACCCGCCACATTGACAACCCTTAGGCGCGGCCTCAGTTGCTGGCCGGACCCATCGGCACACTGCAGGTCGTGGACCTTCTCAGCCCCAAGGCCATCGGAGAGGACTGCAATCTGTCCGCCCTTCATCGAGGCGGGCGGTTTACCGATCTGAATTCGATCTGGCCGACAGCCCCGAATCGG
>CADEEX010000616.1 GCA_902826465.1 uncultured Acidobacteriota bacterium | reverse complement strand
GTCGACAGGATCTTCCCCTTTGAATCCACAAATGACGCTTTGGCTTACGTCGAAAGCGGCCGGGCTAAAGGCAAGGTGGTGATCAAGGTGCGCTGAAACGCCTATTCCGGGCGACCCTGATCGTCCTTCCACTTATCGCCTGAAACACATACCGCTCATTCACCCCTTCCTTTGGAGACTTCCATGAACATTGAAAATTCCGTCGTCCTCGTTACCGGCGCCAACCGTGGCATCGGGCTCGCATTTGTGCGCGAACTGCTGGCGCGGGGTGCGCGCAAGGTCTATGCCGGCGCGCGGGATCCCTCCACCGTTACGGTGCCGGGTGTCCAGGCCTTGCGGCTCGACGTCACCAAGCCCGATGAGGTTGCGGCAGCAGCACAACAGGCCACAGATGTGACCCTGGTGATCAACAACGCGGGCATTGCCCACGCCGGAGGCTTCCTCGCGCAGGACGGCGGTGCCGTAGCACGCCGCATTTTCGAGACCAATTTCTTTGGCACGCTGAATGTAAGCCAGGCCTTTGCACCCGTACTCAAAGCCAATGGGGGTGGCGCGCTGCTCAATGTCCTGTCGGTGGCGTCGTGGGTCAATGACGGCGCACTGGGCGCCTACTCCGCGAGCAAGTCGGCGGCGTGGTCGTTGACCAACGCACTGCGCCATGAACTGGCTGCCCAGAAGACCCAGGTGCTGGGCTTGCACATGGCGTATGTCGATACCGATCTCACGCGGGGCTTCGAAGTCCCGAAGAGCAGCGCTGAAGAGATCGTGCAGCGCGCACTCGACGGGCTCGAGGAGGGCGCCGATGAAGTGCTGGCGGACATGTTGACGCAGCAGATCAGGCAAGGACTGGTTGCGCCGCGCCCGGTGTACTTGCCTCAGACTCATTGAATCCAAGGCCATCGCCTCGCGGACGTATGTTCGCGAGCTTCGATTGCCGGCCCGGCAGCACGCGCCGTAAAGCGCTCATTCGACAAGGGGAACGATTTGAGGACCGAAAGGAACAATTTGACTGGCAGGCGAGCGCTGGTAACGGGCGCATCCAGCGGTATCGGGGCGGACATTGCGCGCGAGCTGGCGGCGCTCGGCGTTGATCTGGTGCTGACGGCGCGGCGACGGGATGCCCTGGAGGCGGTCGCTGCGACCTGCAAGGGCGTAAAGATTGAGATTGTCACGGCAGATCTTGGTCAGCCCGATGCCGCACGCGCGCTGTGGGACACCGCAATCGCAAACGGTCCGATCGACATCCTGATCAACAACGCGGGTTTCGGCTATTTCCGTCGCTTCGATGAGGTCGGCTGGGCTCGCGACGCGGAACTGATTCAACTCAATATGACTTCGCTCGTGGCACTGGCGCGGGGCTTCGTTGATGCTCGAAAAGGGCACACCACACCCGCTCACATGGTGAATATCGCTTCGACAGCGGCCTTCCAGTCCGTTCCGAACATGGCTTTGTACGCCGCATCCAAGGCGTTCGTGCGCAACTTCAGCGAGGCTTTGCATGACGAACACCGCGGCACACCGCTGTCCGTGACCTGCATCTGTCCTGGTGGCACGGAAACCGCATTCCACGCCGCTTCTGGCGGCGGCGACTATTCGTGGATCGCGAACAGGTCGACGAAAAGCCCGGAGTTCGTGGCGCGCGCCACAATCCAGGCGATGCTGGACGGCGAGCGCACGGTGGTGCCCGGCCTGCTCAACCAACTGTCGAGTTTCGGGGTGCGTTTCTTGACGAGGCGGCTCGCGTCGCGGGTGGCGAGTCAGGTGCTCGGCAAGCCGCGGTTTGCATTGCCTGCGCGCTGACCGACGTAAGGATACTGTGAGGAACCTGGTTACCGGTTCTGCTCACTCGGTACGGACGGAAGCGCTTACGACCCGGCATCAACCGGGGTTGCAACCGGGATATGCAGTTCCTTGCGCTGGTAGTCGATCGCGAACCCGCTCAGCAAGCCGAGCGTGTCCATGCCGATCAGCAGCGTGGGACGGTCGTTGACGCCCCACCGTTCGAAAATAGAATAGTCGCCGAAGCTCACCCGCAGGTTTTCGAATTCGACGGGACCGACGGCGAGACGCTTCACCGACACGAGCAGCGCCGCTTGCGTGGTGTTGGTGATGTCCGTGATGCCGATCGGCGCAATCGGTGTGTAATTGCCATTGCTACGAACCTGCCTGCGCA
>CADEEX010000615.1 GCA_902826465.1 uncultured Acidobacteriota bacterium | reverse complement strand
TAGGGCGCCAGGCGCCCGTCCTGGCCGCTCCGCCGCGCGACGCCTACTTGGGGCGGCGCAGGTAAACGGTTCCCGTTTGCCCGCCGTATTCCCGATAGTTACCGCTCACGCGCGCTATGACCGACCTGGTGTTTTTCTACGGCACGCTCATGAGCGGCTTCAAGCGCCCAGGCCGTGCCCGTCTCGATCAAGCCCTGAAGCCCATCGGGCGAGGGTCCATCCCCGCGGCACTCTTCGATCTCGGGATTTATCCGGCGGCGATTCCTGCGCACGAAGGGCGGGTCTGGGGCGAAGTGCATCAGATGCTCGATACGGACTCCGTGCTGACCACCCTCGACGAGATCGAGGGCTACAGCGCCGCTGAGCCTGATGCCAGCCTGTACATGAGAACAGAGATCCCGGTGACCCTCGCCGACGGGCACACCACCAGTGCGTGGGTGTACTTCTACAACGCGCCGCTGGGCCGGGCGCAGCGAATCGAGTCAGGCGATTATCTCGAGCACCTGAACCTGAAGTAGCCCGGCGCTCAGTTCATGAGCGCCGTGGCCTGCGCCGCGAAGAACTGGCTCTCGAACTCTTCCCCCTCGTCTTCGTCTGATTCCTGACGGGCCGGCAAGTCGTCGGCCGTGTAGGTGAGCACAGGAATGTGACGGGTTTCCGGGTCGAGCTTCAACATCGACAGCACCTGAAATGCGCTCCGGTCCGCCATGCTGAGGCACATCACCACGAGGTTGGGCTGCACGCGGCGGATCTGCGAATAGGCGTGGTCGATGCCTTCGACGAACACGACGTCGTAGTGACCTGCCGCCAGCGCACGCTCAGCCAGAGTCAGGATCTCAGGGCTGCTATTCACCACCACCACTTTCTGCACCCCGGCGAGCGGATTCACGGTCGGGGTGGCCGTGCTGGGCGAATTGACTGGGGAGGTCATCATGGGGGTCCACTCCTTGGACGCTGATTCACTATTCAGAATCCGTGCGACACTCCTGCGGGTAAACCGACCACGTTATGGGGGAAGCCCGCTCGGTGACGGTACAAGCGCGTAGCGCGTGACCTCTGAACCATACGTTCAGGTTATTAGACGAGCACTGACGCTGGACCGATCCGGCGAGCGTCGGTATGCCGGCCGGCTATTTCAGGGCCGCGAGGCGCGTTCGGGCCTTGGCCTTGTACTCGCGGTCTTCGGGGGCCCAGTCGGGATCGAAGGGAGCGTCGATCACCTGTTGGAGCATCGTGCGAGCGTCGGCCTTCTTCCCCTCGTCTATCAGCACCTCGGCGAGGAAGAACAGGCTGACGGTGCTGTGCGGGTTGTAGGCGAGCGAGGCGCGTAGGTGTTCGACCGCGCGCGTGCGGCTGCCGCCGAAGAGCCCCGGTACTCGGTGATACCAGCGGCCAAGGGCTCGATCCGCCGAGCCCTGCATGAAGGCCGGCGCCAGTCGGCGCACGGTTTCGAGTTCGTCCTTGATCGGCTTCCGATACCGCAGCCCGGCCCGCAGGCCGAACGATTCGGCAAGGGTGCCCATGTTGGCGGCGATCCAGAAATGCCCCTCGGGTGCGTCTGGCTTCAGCGACACGGCGTGACGTGCCGTCTCGATCCCCTTCTCGAGGAACGCACGCCGTTCTTGTTCAGGGGCATGGCTGCCGAGCCAGTAGTACACGCGCGCCAGTTTCCAGGCCGGCTCGAACGCACGCGTGTCGCGCGTGACGTCGGCGGCCCACAGGTCGGCGGCGCGCCGTGCGCTGGCCAGCGTGTCGCGGTCGGCGTAGAGGGCATCAGCCGTTTGAGCGCCAGCGGCACAAGGCAAAAAGACGCAGATATAGAATAGCCAGATGCACGATCTCGTTCGCCAGCTGCTGACGCAACTCGGGGAAGACCCCGATCGCGAAGGACTTGCCGACACACCCAAACGTGTGGCCAAGGCGCTGCAATTCCTGACGAGCGGGTACCAGGCGAACATCGACGAGGTCATCAATAACGCGCTGTTTACCGTCGATTATAGCGAGATGGTGATCGTCAAGGACGTCGACTTCTACAGCATGTGCGAGCATCACCTGCTGCCGTTCTTCGGCAAGTGCCACGTCGCCTACATTCCCAGCAACAAGGTGATTGGCCTGAGCAAGATTCCCCGCAGTGTCGACGTGGTGCGCCGACGCCGGCCGGTGCAGGACAGACCGACGACCCAGCGTGGGCAC
>CADEEX010000614.1 GCA_902826465.1 uncultured Acidobacteriota bacterium | reverse complement strand
ACGCTGACAGCCTGGCCGTCAGGCCGTTCGAGCAAGGTCAAGCAGATTGTGACGTGGGATGGGGAACTGCCGGTCGCCAGGGCCGGGCAATCCGTGACGGTCACGCTCGAAGACGAGATCGATATCAGCCGCGGCGACATGCTGACGATTGGCGAGATTGAGGTCGGCCAGCGGTTCCGTGCCGACGTGGTGTGGATGGACGAACGACCGCTCGACCCTGGACGTGTCTACCTGTTGAAGCACTCGACACGCACAGTGACGGTGGAAGTCGATCACGGCCTGGTGCTCAACCAGATTGGCTCGGTGATACTCACCACCGCCCGGCCGATCATGTTCGACCGCTACACGGCGAACCGCTTTACGGGCAGCTTCATCCTCATCGATCCCGCCACGAACTTCACGTCTGGCGCCGGGATGATCGCGGAGGGACTGCGCGAACGCGCCACCTCCGGGGCGGCGCAACCGAGTGCGGCGGAGCGTCTGGCGCGCCTGGCGCGGACGGCGCCGAGTGACGCCGACGCCGTGGAGGCCGTGCGCAAGGCGCTCGAGGAGCTGCTCGCATGACGACGAGGGCCACGCGCCCCTCGCGAGACGTGCTGGCGGCGCGATCGGCCGAGCTCGAGGGGCGGTCAGCCGACGACATTCTGCGCTGGGCTGCGGAGCAGTACGCGCCACGACTGGCGTTTGCCACCGGCTTCGGACTCGAAGGATGCGTGATCATCGACATCGCGGTTCGTCACGGGCTGCCGATCGATCTGTTCACGCTCGATACCGGCCTGCTATTCCCGGAAACCTACGACCTGTGGCGCCGCTTGGAGGCCAGGTACGGTGTCACGATCCGCGCCGTCACACCGCTGCACACGGTGAGCGAGCAGGCGACACGCGAGGGGGGCGGGCTCTGGGGCGTCGATCCGGATCGGTGCTGCGAACTTCGCAAGATGCAGCCGTTGCGCGTGGAACTCGAGAAGCACGACGCGTGGATTAGTGCGATTCGCCGAGACCAGACACCGGACCGTGCCGACTCACCGGTCGTCGGGTGGGACGGCAAGTTCGGCTTGGTGAAGATCAATCCGCTGGTGCGCTGGACGTTCGACGACGTGAAGGCCCATGTCGCGAAGTACGACGTGCCGTACAACCAGATGCATGACCACGGGTATCCGAGCATCGGCTGCTGGCCGTGCACGACGGCGGTCGCTCCCGGCGAAGATCCACGGGCGGGACGCTGGCGCGGCCGTGAAAAGAAAGAGTGCGGATTGCACCTCCGCCCGGTGACGTGATGCGCGGTGCCATTCTCTGGTTCACGGGTCTTTCTGGCGGCGGCAAGAGTACGCTGGCCAATGCGGTGGCCGAACGAATCAGGGCCCTCCGTGATGTCGAGATTCTCGACGGCGACGAGGTGCGGATGCACCTGTCGAAGGGACTCGGCTTCACCCGTGAGGACCGCGACATCAATGTGCGCCGCATCGGGTTCGTCGCCCGGCTGCTGGCGAAGCACGGCGTATTTGTGATCACCGCCGCGATCTCGCCGTACGCCGACACGCGGAACGAGATGCGCCAGCTGGCGAAGGCCGAAGATCTCGCGTTCCTCGAAATCTTCGTCAATCCGACGCTGCAGGCGCTGGTTGAGCGTGATGTGAAAGGGCTTTACAAGCGGGCGCTCGCTGGCGAGATTCCGCACTTCACCGGCGTGAACGATCCGTACGAGGAGCCGACGCACCCGGAACTCGAGATCAAGACCGATCGCGAGCCGGTGGCGACCAGTGTCGATTCGATTGTCGCCCTGCTCGAATCGCGCGGGCTGCTCACGCCGTAAAACTCAGACCTCCAGTTCAGACTCCCGCGGTTCGCGTCGTCTCCTCGAAGCGTTCGAGCACGCGCGTGCGGTGGCTGTGTGTGTGCAGCTTCAGGCGGTCGTCGTCGAGGCGCACCTGTTCTGGCGACGGCCAGGAGCGCGAGCGTTTGAGCAGATACCCACGGTACGCCCGTCGGCATCCGCGTTCGCACACCGCGGCGGGCCACTCCAGCAGGCGTTCAGCGACGCGCTTGGCGGTTCGCAGAAGCAGCCCCTGTCGTAGGGTCGGCATGCCGGGTTCCGGACCGTGCACGTTGCGGTAGAACCCGCGGACAAAGGGGTTGGCCTCGAGGAATCGGAGGTAGGTGCTCCCGCCGAGCAAGGGGCGCAGATGGACAATC
>CADEEX010000613.1 GCA_902826465.1 uncultured Acidobacteriota bacterium | reverse complement strand
GTTCGTCGCGACGGCTTCGCTCACGCAGATATCGTTTGAGTCCGGCCATCTCATTATCGATGCCGCGGCGACTGGTGACCAGTCGTTGCGGTTTACACAGGCCGGTCAGCGGGTGACGCTGGACTTGCCTGCGCCGCTCGGGCCGCAGCGCAGTGCCACGATTACGCTGAAGTATCACGGGGCGCCATCTCGAGGCGTGACGTTCATCGGCGAGCCGCAGCAGATCTACACGGCGTTCACAACCAGCGAGTGGATGGTAGGCATTGATGATCCATCCGACAAGGCGACCTTGGACCTCACCGTCTCGGTGCCGTCCGAGTGGACCGTGTTCTCGCACGGCGACCCGGTCGGTGGTGCGGCAGCTGAAGTTGGCAGACGTGCGTACCGATTCCTCCTTACGGAACCCGCATCGACCTATACATACGGCTTTGTCGCAGGTCGCTTCTCGGCGGTGGTGCAAGAGCGAGTAGGCAATATCCAGTTGCAGTACGTTGGCACCGACACCGACGAAGCCACGATGCGTCGCGTGTTTGCCGACACGCCGGATATGCTTCGGTTCTTCGAAGACCGCGCCGGCGTGCCATACCCGGCTCACGCATTCACGCAGGTATTGACGGCCGGAGGGGCTCAGCAGGAACTGTCCGGACTCGTGCTGCTCCCGAAAACCTACGCGCCGTGGGTGGCCGAGCACCCGCAGGACATCACGCTCGCCGCCCACGAACTCGCTCATCAATGGTGGGGCAATCGCGTAACCTGCCAAAGCTGGAATGAGTTCTGGCTGAACGAGGGCATGGCGACATTCATGGCCGCCGCCTACGTGGAACACCGCTTCGGTCGCGACGCCTACGACCGGCTGATCGCCGGTTACCGCGCTGACTACGAGCGCATTCGCGACGCTGGTCACGACAAGCCATTGGTCTTTGCCGATTGGTCGCGCCCAAGCGCTGACGACCGGACGCTGGTCTACCGCAAAGGGGCCTACGTGTTGGCGCAACTCCGCGACACCATTGGAGACGCGGCGTTCTGGGCCGGATTGCGCGCCTACACGCGACAGTTTGATGGCAAGTCTGTCGTCAGCGATGACCTGCGCGTGCAGATGGAGCGCGCTTCTGGCCGCGACCTCGCGCCGTTCTTCTCCCAGTGGGTGTCAGCACGCTGAGCTGAACCAGTCGCGCATAGTTGGGCGCACCGCGTCAGGTTGGCCAGGAGACGCGCATCATCTCGTTAGCGTGTCGCTGAAACTCATAGGGAACGCGCTCGATTGATACCTCGAGTCCCGCGGCAACAAGAGCGCGTGTGCAAGTGTCTACAAACGGCGAACGCTCTCCTCCGAGTGCCAGCAGGGGGAACACCCTCAGCTCCTTTGCCACACGACACATTTCACGAAGTGCGGCCAGGTGGAACGGCTCGCCGAGTTGTGTTGAGTAGAGGAACAGGAAGTGCGAGCAGAGCGCGAGATCAAAGCTCTGGTCTTCGAAGGGAAGAACCGGTAACGCCGCATCCACATACCGACCTTCAGCCTGTCCGGCCTCATAGTCGTCTAGGAAGCTGCGCATGGCCCCCATCCGAACCCTTCCTAGCGATTCGGCATCGGGTAACTCATCGCTCCAGACGAACTCGTCGGCATTGGCCCGAGTCTGCGCCAGCACTTCGTCATAAGTCGCGTCGATCCGTTCCCGGATGTCCAGCCGTCCGAACTGGTACAGCGGATCGCACGACACGACGCGATGGCCCCGACGTGTGGCCTCGGCGTTGAACGCCGCCGGCCCATCGGCACAACAGACGATGCGCCGCTCCAGGTCGCCTGCCGTGAGCGCGAACATGCGCTGGTATTCGTCGAACGAGCGCCCCCACGGCACGACCTGGCTGAGCGTGAACATCGCGGCAGCATTCTAAAGCTTCAGGCGGCGGAGTTCTGGACGTGCGCTTTCTGACCGGCGAACCGGTTGTCGGGAAGTCGACTACTTGACCTTTGCGTACTCTGCCCGCGCCTGCGCGAGCACGGGCACGTTCGGGTCGGCGTCCTTCCACAACGAGAGAAAGTCCTCGTAGGCACCTCGCGCGCCCGCGCGGTCGCCAAGGCGCGCCAGCGATCGTGCCTTCTCCAGACGAACGCGAGCGCCAGCGGGATCGGCCATCATCAACCCCCGAAGATCGAGCATCTTCTGGAATTCGGTAACCGCCTGCTGATGCTGACC
>CADEEX010000612.1 GCA_902826465.1 uncultured Acidobacteriota bacterium | reverse complement strand
GCTCACTGAAGACTCCCCAGATGTGTCATGCCGAGTGGTGTCGCAGGACTGATGCCAGTCGTCAATGTCGAGTAACCTTGCGCGTCTATCACGACATTCAGACAGCGCGGCGCTCGGCCTTGAGTCTAAAACGTCGCAAGCGCATGAGAACTTCCCCACCTACGAGAGTCTATTCACCTGGGCCATCCTTGCGCCCACTGTAATGGAGAGAGCTGCGTTGCGTTGTGAGGGCATGACGAACTTGACACCGCTCCAGGCATCACCGATCGGAGCACCACTGTGTCGTCGTCTACGGGATCATTTACCGATTCCCATGCTGACCCACGCTTGCGCTACCCAGCAGTCGCAGTGCGTTCGCGACGACGACCAGCGTGACGCCCATGTCGGCCGCAATCGCCGCCCACAGCGACGCGCGCCCGGCAACGGTGAGCGCCACGAACACCGCCTTCACGAGCAGCGAAATGGAAATGTTCTGACGAACGATCGCTGACGCCCTGCGCGAGTGTTGAATCAACCAGGGAATCTTCCGCAGGTCGTCGGCCAGAAGCGCAATGTCGGCGGTCTCGATCGCAGCGTCGCTGCCGGCAACGCCCATTGCGATGCCGATACTCGCTCGGGCGAGCGCCGGCGCATCGTTGACACCGTCTCCGACCATCGCGGTCATCCCGAACCGCTCAACGAGGTCCGCGACCGCGGCCACCTTGTCCGCCGGAAGCAGCTCCGCTCGCACATCGTCGACGCCAGCACGCTTGCCGATCGCTTCAGCGGTGGGCCGGTTGTCGCCCGTGAGCATCACGACCGACTCGACTCCCATCGCTTTCAACTGTCGGATGGCTTCGGCAGACTCCGGACGAATTTCGTCCGCCAGCACGATAAATCCACAGACGTGGTCGTCGGTGCCGACGACCACCACCGACTGCCCCTTCGCACTTCGCTCCTCGATCTGCGTATGCAGGGCCGGCGGTTCCTGAGCCCGCTCTTCCAGATAGCGATGCGACCCCAGCCAATAGGCGTGTCCCTCGATCTGCCCCCCGGCGCCTTTGCCCGGCACGATCGTGACCGCCGTTGCGACGGAGGGCGCAATGGTCTGGCTCCGTGCGTAGTCGACGATGGCCCGCGCCAGGGGATGGTCGGTATGCTGCTCGAGTCCGGCGGCCCGTGAAACAATCTGCGCTTCGGTGTGATCCCCGAGCGACACCACTTCTGTGACCATCGGCCGGCCGGCCGTCAGCGTTCCCGTCTTGTCGAGTGCGATGGCGCGCAGTCGCGCAGGCGCTTCAACGAAGACGCCCCCCTTGATGAGGATTCCGTTCCTGGCTGCCGCGGCCAACGCCGCCACGATCGTGACGGGCGTTGAGATCACCAATGCGCAGGGGCATCCGATCACCAGCAGAACGAGCGCGCGATAGACCCACTCGGCCCAGGACGCAGCCAACAGCAGCGGCGGCACCGTGGCGACGGCGATGGCGGCAACGAAAATCGTCGGCGTGTACACGCGGGCAAATCGTTCCACCCACAATTCGGACGGAGCACGGCGACTCTGAGCCTCGCCGACCAGGCGGATGATGTTGGCCAGCGTGGTGTCGCCGGCCGGCTTTGTCGACTCGACCTCGAGGGCGCCGTCGCCATTGATCGTCCCCGCGAATACACTGCCGCCCGGTTCTTTCAACACGGCGACGCTCTCGCCGGTGATCGGTGCCTGATTGACACTGCTGGTACCGCGGACAACCTGTCCATCAAGCGGCACCTTCTCGCCTGGTCGAACGCTGAACACAGTGCCCACGACAACGTCGGCGGCGGCGCGTTCCACGACAGCGCCAGACTCGATGACGCGGACGACGTCTGGCGCCAGTGCCATCAACGCTTCGATGGCACGCCGCGCGCGAGCGACGCTCCAGGCTTCCAACGCGAGCGAGAAGGCGAACAGGAACGAGACGGTCGCCGCTTCGAACCACTCACCGATCACGACGGCGCCCACGACCGCCACGGTCATCAGCATGTTCATGTCCGGGCGGAACCGCCGGAACGCAAACCAGGCCTTGGGCAGCACATACCAGACGCCGGAGAGGATCGCCGCGGAATACAGGCCGCGGACCAGCCACGGCGTCTCGTGGACCAGTCCAGTCCCCTCTGAGCCCAGGGCGGACGCCAGGTCGCCGGCCGACAGCACATGGACCAGAAACCCGAACGCCGTGAGGCCGCC
>CADEEX010000611.1 GCA_902826465.1 uncultured Acidobacteriota bacterium | reverse complement strand
GGTCGCTGCGGTGGAGAGCGTTGGAACACAGATCCGGGTGGACGTAGCCGACACCGGGATCGGGATCGCGCCGGAGCAGCAGCCGCTGCTGTTCGAGAAGTTTCGACAGCTTGATGCGTCTCACACGCGAAAACACGGAGGATCGGGGCTCGGCCTCGCGATCAGCAAAGCGCTGATCGAGCGAATGGGCGGTCGAATTCACTTGTAGTCCAAAGGCGTGGGCCTGGGCACCACCGTGACGCTTGCAGTCCCCGTTGCGACCGAAGCGCGGTCAGACACGCCGGCGGCCAAGGGAACGGGCGAGACACTCGCGCAGCCGTCGGTGCTCGTGATGGGAGAGGATGCTGCCGCACGCAAGGTGATCGCCACCGCCTTGAAGAGCGGGGGTTACATCGTGCGTGAAGGCGCGACTGCCGATGGCGTCCGCGCGCTCGTGCACACCGAACCACCGGACGTCCTGCTCATTGACCTCACGGCCGCCAGAGGCTCGGAAGCCGCCCGCGAGTGTTTCGAGTTGCTGGTGTCATTGCATGCGGATCCGCAGACGCGATTCATCAGGTCCGTTGTACTAGCTGATGCCGCCGCCGGAGCGGCGACGAGCATCCATCTCGAGTTGCTGCCAAGCCTGACGACCGTCATCGGCAAGCCATTGGATCCAAGGAATCTGAAGCGGGCGCTGGAGCGAGTGGTGTCCCGGCCAGGGGCGCTCCCGTTCCGCGTGCTCGTGGCTGACGACGACCCATTGGTGTTCAAATTCGTGACTGGTGTGTTGCCCGCTCACGAGTATGTCGTCGTGCATGCAGCCAACGGCAAGGAAGCGCTTCGCGCGGTGGACACGCAGCCCTTCGATGCCATCCTTCTCGACCTGCGGATGCCCGATGCATCAGGGTACGACGTGATTCAATCCTTGAAGCTGGAGGGGCGCGCGCCTGACCTGCCGATCCTGGTGATCACGAACTATCCTGCGCCGACCGATACCGACGAGCAGGTACTGCTGTCCGCGCCGCTGATCCTGGACGTCCTGTCTAAGCCGACCCTCGCGGCGCGACCCGAGATCCTGCTGGAGCGGCTCGAGGCGATCCGGAGCGAGACGTGAAACGCGTGGTGATCGTCGAGGATAACGCGTCGGTTGCCAAATATTTTCGGTACGTCCTCGAGCACGAAGGCTATACCGCCGCGATCACCGAATCCGGAGACGAGGTGGTCAGCCTGGCACGTGAGCCGGATACGGTCGCGGTGCTGGTAGACGTATCTCTGCGCGCTACGCAGTACGCGGGTCGGTATATCGATGGAGTCGAGTTGAGCCGCATCCTCAAGGAAGACGAGCAGACGGCGCGCGTACCGGTGATTATTGCGACCGCGCACGTCATGTCAGGGGACCGCGAGCGCTTCCTGCGCGAATCGCGTGCAGATGGGTTTGTGCGCAAGCCCGTGGTGGAGCCCAAAGAGCTCGTGTCGCTCGTGAACCAGCTCACGTCTGCTAACACGGAGTAGCCCGCAGTTGGTTACCAGAATCTGCCGTCGTCTAGCGCCCGGCGAGCTGTTTGTTTTCAAGCACTTCCTGTGCGATCTGCGGCAACCCCTAACCTGAATCACGGCGTCGGCTTCACAAACCCCGAAAATCTGTGGGTTACCGGACCCAGTAGTCCGTCTGTTGATTCGGCGTGTCTCACGGGCCCCTCGAGTGGGAAGCCGAACGCCACGCCCGTCGACTGAGACTCTCCCGCCAGACTGCTGAAGTAGAAGCACTGCCCGAAAATCGCAACTGACCCACTTTGACGTGCGTCACACTGGTGCACGAGCAGAAGTGCGAAGAGTCGCGCCCAGACCGTGTTGGCGGTATAGGGCCGCCACACGGATCCCAAAGTAGCGGTCGGTCTTCGGAATCGCCTTGGCCAGGGCAGCGTTCGCGGTGAGGTAACGCACTCGGTCGGCAGCATCGGTCGACCAGTCGCAAGTGAGGTCATCGAATTACACGCCAGGATTGGCCCTACCGCGACCCGCCGCAGAGACGTGTACTTCTCGAAGCCCCATGGCAAACCGCCCGACGCCAGATGGACGGGGGCGCGGGTACTCCTCGGAAGCGCTTGCCACGGCGCCGCTGTCTGTTTTCAGACGGACCACGTTCAGCCCTGTCTGAAAACGATCTTTGCACCTCGCTTCGCAGTCTCTCCTGCGCGGCTGTTCCACGAAACCTTCAGTAAAAC
>CADEEX010000610.1 GCA_902826465.1 uncultured Acidobacteriota bacterium | reverse complement strand
ATCCGCCCTGATACTGTCGCTCAGACAGGCGTCTGCAATAGATCACACCTATTGTGCTAGTAGGGCCGTATCCACTAACTAGCCGGTCTTGTCTCTTCGCTCACGCCTAACTATTTGGTCCGCCTGAAGGTTGACCAACGATTGAGTTGGCCGAATTCGCGGCTACGTATCGTATTCTCCCTCTGAAAAGTGATTTCTATCAATAAGTAGAGTAGAATTCCCTGCCGTGACCGCGCTGCAACTTAGAGCTGTGGCCGGATCAACATGGAGGGGTCTGACACTTGAAGAATGACAACTATTGGGCGCGTGCCGCAGCGCGGCGCTACTCCCGTCGAGGCGTGCTCGGCACGGCCACGGCCGCGGCTGGCATGATCGCGGTCGGCTGTGGTGGCGATGACGACACCGGCAGCTCGAACGGCGTCGGCGATGCCCAGCCGACGAACACCCTCGCCCCGAATACCACGGCAGTCGCCGGTATCTCGGACTATCCGAGCTACACGTCGGTCGCCAAGGCCGCCGACTACATCCAGAAGTACAACTGGCGCAACCTCCCGAAGCCGATCGGCGCTCCCCGCAAGGGCGGCAACTTCACCCACGCCGTGGGCCTCATCCCGCCGCACTTCGATCCCTTCGGCCCGCTGGTCAACGGCTACCCGATCCCGACGAACCTTCGCCAGATCTACAACCAGCTCACCCGCCTCAAGATGGAATACGACGCGGACCTCGATAAGGCCGACCCGCAGGGCGAACTGGCCGAATCCTGGGAGCAGCCGGACAACACGACCCTCACCTTCAAGCTCCGCAATGGCGTGAAGTTCCAGGACATCGCCCCGGTCAACGGTCGCGTCCTCACCTCTGCTGACGTGAAGTACAGCTACGAGAACTATATGAAGACGCCGATCTCCGGCTACTTCGAGAATGTCTCCGCGATCAACGCGATCGACGCGAACACCGTCCAGCTCAAGTTCAGCAAGCCGACGGCGTACTTCCTCAACGTCATCTCCGGCCCCTCCACCAGCATCCTCCCGACGGAACTGGACGAGCAGAACCGCCGCACCAACCCGGTTGGCACGGGCCCCTTCCAGCTCAAGGGCGGCGAATACAAGCCGGACCAGATCGTCAAGTATGTCCGCAACCCCACCTACTGGGAGTCGCGCAACAACATCCAGCTCCCGTACCTCGACTCCGTGACGACGGTCTTCCCGGCCGACGCCACGGTTGCGCTCGAAGGCTTCCGCAACGGCCAGTACGACTCCTCGGCCTACGTGAACACCTTCAACCTGGTCGATAGCGTGCTCGGCACGAACAAGGACACGATCATCCAGGTCGTCTCCGACCACCCGTCCGTCATCTACTACCTCGGCCTGAACAACGCCGTGGCGAAGTGGAAGGACGAGCGCGTTCGCCAGGCCGTCGCCTATGCGGTCGACACCCAGCAGATCATCGACCTCGCACTCGAAGGCTCGGCGACCCCGGGCTGCCTCGTGGACTGGGCTTCGATGGGCTTCAAGGCTCCGCCGCAGCTCAAGGAGATGGCTGCTCCGCTGCAGAAGCAGGACATCGCCAAGGCGAAGGAACTGCTCAAGGCTGCCGGCCAGGAGAACCTGACGATCTCCGTTCTCTTCACGAGCACGGACACTCGCGGCCAGGCGATCTTCAGCATCCTCCAGCAGCAGCTGAAGGATGCAGGCATCACCCTGACCGCCGACACGAAGGACGCCACCTCAGTCGCCAACGCGCTCTACAACAAGCAGACGCCGGACGCGATTCTCACCACCCAGCTGCCTTCTGGCCCGGACGCGGACGTCTTCACGTACCAGTTCATGCACAGCAAGGGCCCGTCGAACTGGTTCAACATCAGCGACCCGAAGATGGACGAACTCTCCCTCAAGCAGCGCGAGATCCTCGATGTCACGCAGCGCCAGGCGGCCGTCAAGGACGTCTGGAACTACGCCCAGGAGAAGATGTTCCTCGTTCCGCTGGCTTCCCCCGCGTTCATCCGCGCCCGCCAGCCGTACTTGATGAACTGGCAGAACCACCGCTACCTCGATCCGCTCGGCTGGGGCGCGCACATCCACGGCCTCATGTGGTTCGCGGACAACGCTCCCGCCAACAAGAAGGGCTAGCCCTTCCCGCCCTCTAGCGCTCACTGTCACCGGCCGACCTCCCTGGAGGCCGGCCGGTTCGACAGTCAGACCATCGGACGGAGCAGATTATG
>CADEEX010000609.1 GCA_902826465.1 uncultured Acidobacteriota bacterium | reverse complement strand
TTTCTGCGGCTCTTCCTGTCGGTCGCGCTCTTGGTGCCCTTTGCCCTTTTCGTCGTGTTGCTGGCGGTGGTGGGCGTTTGCGTCATGGTGGCGATCGTTTCTGTGGTGCGCCGCGAACGGCGACACGGGCTGCTCTTGGCCGGACTCGCGGTGATGGCCAGGTTGACCACGATCACGGCGGTCGCCTACCTGGCGTTCCTTGTGGCCTGGGGGTTCAACTACCGACGCGCGCCCATCACCACGCGCGTTGACTACGACGCGTCGCGCATTACGCCAGAGGGTGCGCGCCGGCTGGCGGCCGAGACGGTCGCTCGCGTCAACGCCCTGCATGACACCGCACATCGCGAGGCCTGGCCGGCATCAGGCCGGGTGGACCCGGTGCTGGCGAAGGCGTTCGACGACGTGCAGCGGGCGATCGGAGGCGCGCGGTTCATCCCCGCGCGTCCCAAATGGACGCTGCTCGACCTCTACTTTCGTCGCGCCGGTGTGGCCGGCATGACCGACCCGTACTTTCTCGAGAGCCTGATCGCCAGCGACCTGCTGGTCGTCGAGCAACCGTTCGTGGTGGCGCACGAATGGAGCCATCTGGCCGGAATTGCAGACGAGGGAGAAGCCAACTACGCCGGCTGGCTCACCTGCCTTCGCGGATCGCCGCTGCATCAGTACAGTGCGTGGTTGTTCCTCTATGGTGAAGTGATCAACGGACTGCCGCCGCGCGACGCGCAGCCGATCGCCCAGGCCCTGGCCGAAGGACCGCGCGCGGATCTCCTGGCCATTCGCGAGCGGCTGAGGCAACAACTCGATCCCACCGTGTCCGCGGTCGGCTGGCGCGTCTACGATCAGTACCTGAAGGCGAACCGCGTTGACGAAGGCACGGACAGCTACGCCGAGGTGACGCGTCTCGTCCTTGGGACCGCGCAGTAGTGACACGGCTTCGCGCGACAGTCACCCGATCACCACATCGCCACATCCCCACATCACCACATGTCATCGTTCGCCCACCGGCGTGACCGGGCGAACGTGCTCGTCGGCGACCTCGTTCTTGTAGAAGACCCGGTCGAGGAACAGGCCAGATGCCGGTGCCGTCAGCTTTGCCGGCAGTTCCGAACGGGCGTTGAGCAAGGCGGTCGCTGCGCGACTGTCGAGATCGCCTCGTCCCACGGCCACGAGCACGCCGACCAGGCGACGGACCATGCGCCACAGAAAGTGCGACCCCTCCACCACCACAAGGATGAGCGCGCCGTCCTCGATGAGATCGAGCCGCTCGAGCCTGACCACAGAGGATCCATCGTCTCCCTCGCGTTCAATCGCGAAGGCGCCAAAATCATGCTGGCCGATGAAGCCAGCGGCGGTCGTTCGCATCTGCGCGAGGTCGAGCGACTCCTTCACCCACCACACGTACGGCTTGGCAAAGGCCGTTCGACGCCGTGACACCTGGTAGACGTAGCGGCGCCTGACCGCGTCGTGCCGCGCGTGAAAACGGTGGGGGACGACGGTGGCTGACAGGATGTGGATATCGGCGGGAAGTTCGTCGTTCAGGCGGCGGACCAGCGTGTCTGGCGGAAGTGACGTGCTCACGTCGAGGTGCGCCACCTGGCCCCTGGCGTGGACACCGGCATCGGTTCGGCCGGACCCGTAGAGTTCGAAATCGTTTCTGCCGGTCACGACCCGCGCCGCGCGATCGATTTCGCCCTGCACCGTCCTGGCGTTCTTCTGGATCTGCCACCCGCTGTAACGGGTGCCGGCATACTCGAGCGTCAGCTTGAAGCGGGGCACGCCGTGCATTCTATCGGGGCCGCGCCACGCACACCCTCCGAGCGCTCCGTGGTTGACATCGTCATGAGTGCTGTGATGTTCTAGATGCCTGATGGTTGTTCGCGCCCACGGCACGACGCGCCCCGCAAGCCGCTCCACGCGGTCGGCGCAGCCGCGCGTGCCGGCGCTGCCGCTCATCCTGACGCTGACGCCGCTGCCGACGGGCGGCCTGCTCTTGCCGTCTCCAATTTCAGGGTGATGTAGCCAAACCGCGCAGAAGTGCCGATACCTAAAGGGCCATCACCCACACGGGCGATGGCCCTTTTGCTTTTCAGAAGGAGAATGCGATGACGAACGAACAGACCGCCGACGCCAGCTCTTGGGAAAACGACCGTACACCGCCTCAACCGCCAGCGCCGGTTCCGGTCACCACATGGGATCGACCGTTTGAAGATGACGACGCG
>CADEEX010000608.1 GCA_902826465.1 uncultured Acidobacteriota bacterium | reverse complement strand
TGACGAGACGAATTCCGAACCCGGACGACCGACTGAGCGCGACGTCCGCAAACATTGGTTCCGGAGACTTACCGTCCCACCACCAGGTGCATCGCCGACTCCGTGGACACGCGCTCCTTCACCCTGTAGCCAAGCGCTGGAAGGTCGATGCCCTCGAACAGCGACTCACCCTGGCCGAGCAAAACCGGCGAGATGGCGAGGTGGAGCTCGTCGAGTAGCCCGGCCTGCAGATACTGGCGGATGGTGGCCGCGCCACCGCCAATTCGCACGTCCTTCCCCCGGGCGGCGGATCGCGCCTGCTCGAGCGCCACCTCGATCCCCTCCGTCACGAAATGGAAGACGGTGCCGCCTTCCATCTGCAGCGGCGGGCGCGCATGGTGGGTCAGAACGAACACGGGCACATGGTACGGAGGATTGGCCCCCCACCACCCTTTCCACTCGTAGTCCGGCCAGGGTCCACGCACCGGCCCGAACATGTTGCGGCCCATGATCCAGGCGCCGAGATTCTCGAACGAGCGCACCGCGAAGTCGTTGTCGACGCCGGTCGTCCCCTCGTCCTTCTTCATGACGGTCCGCTGAAAGGTGCGGGTCGGGATGAACCACTGGTGCAGCTGTTCGCCGCCGAGGCCGAGCGGTTGTTCGCGGGTCTGTTCGGGGCCGGCGCCGAATCCGTCGACCGACACGGTAAAGGCGTTCACGCGAATCATTCAATGGCAGTCTACTGGAAGACAATCCGTCTTACCTGGACGCCGCCAGTAACTCATTCACATCATCTACTCCTGAGGCGCGGCGGCATCGATGCGCGACGCCGCGATCTCGCTCCCCGTCACCGTGCCCACGACCACGACGCGTTCACCGGCATGTACATGGAGTCGAGGGTCGGCTTGATTGCTGAACCAATACGATCGCTCCCCGACTTTCAGCACATACGCCGAACCGGCCGCCACACACTCCCGTGTGAACCGGCGCGGCGTCATGCCTACGGTGTAGCGCACGCCGCAGTTGTCGGAGCTGACCTCGCCAGTCAGCGTCTGCATACCGGACGACGGATGTGCCAGCGCCAACCCTCCGAACGCAAGGACGAGCACTAGGCCAAATGAGGAAATGGTCTTCACATGTAGGCTCCTTGTGTGTGGTTGACGCCATGTCAACGAACGCGAGTGACAACCTTCCCTCGTGCGTGTCCGCCCTCGACGTAGCGGACGGCGGCAGATACCTCGGCCAGCGGGAATCGGCGGTCGATCACAGGCCGCAGCTTTCCGCGTTCGCAGAGTGCCTTTAACTCCAGCAGGTCCGCCTGGTTGGGCTTCATCAATACGTTTCCGAACTGTTGACGCCCCATCGAAAGCAGAGGTCCGAGCAGCAGGACTTCGGTCAATTGGCGATTCGAGCCGCCGGTCATCGTGTAGCAGCCGTTGGCGCTGAGCGCACGCCGATAGTCCCAGATGGACCGGTCGCCATTGGCCGCCAGGATCAGGTCGAACCGACGGCCGTGAGTCGCGAAGTCGTCGTTCGTGTAGTCGATCACGTGGTCCGCACCAATCGAGCGGACCATGTCGACATTCCTCGTGCTACAGACAGCGGTCACCTCGGCTCCGAAGGCTTTGGCAATCTGGACCGCGAACGTTCCGACGCCGCCGGACGCTCCGACAATCAATACCCGCTGTGCTCTCTGTATCCCGCCCTTCCGAAGGCCTTGAAGCGCCGTGCAGCCGGCGGTTGGTAACGCAGCGGCCTCCTCGAAGGACAGGTTGGCCGGCTTCAGCGCCAGCGCCTTCTCCGGTGCAGCGGCGAATTCGGCGTACGCACCGAAGCCACATCGGGAGAGCTCGCCGAATACCTCGTCGCCCGGCCGGAACTGGGTGACGTGCCGGCCGACGGCTTCGACATGGCCGGCAATGTCGGTGCCGATGATCCTGAACTTCGGTCGACGGAGACCGGCGACGAGACGGAACGGCCATGGCGTCCCTCGCAGCAGATGCCAATCGCCTGCGTTCGCAGAGGCCGCGCCAACTCTGACCAGCACGTCGCCGTCACCGAGCGCGGGCACTGGCACATCTTCAAGATGCAGCACGTCGGGCGGCCCGTACGTCTCTCGGACGATGGCTTTCATGCTGTGACGTGCTGGCAGCCGTTGCAGCTGCACGTCTCGCCGCAATTGCAGGTATCACCGCACTGGCACGAAGCGGTCTGCACCGGCGCGGGATGCTGGCAGCCACATGTGCAC
>CADEEX010000607.1 GCA_902826465.1 uncultured Acidobacteriota bacterium | reverse complement strand
GCGGATCTTGCGGACCACGCGGCCGATCAGCTGCTTGACGCTGCGCTCACGCTCCGGCGTCCCCACCTGGCCGCGGAAGTACTTCGACACGACGATGTTGGTGGCCTGCTGCGACCAGGTGCGTGGAATCTCCACGTCGCGCTGCTCGAACACCACATCGCCCTTTTCGTTGCCGATCACGGCCGACCGCAGGTCCCACTCGACCTCGTCGAACGGGTCGACGCCGGCGGTTGTGAAGAACCGGGGGAATGCCAGGCCGGGGACTGACGTCGCCGCCTTCTTGGATCGCGGCTCCGCGGGCTCCGGGCGGTTATAGCCGGCCACGCTCGACGAACTGCTTTCAACGATTTGCTGGCCGGCTCCCGCGGCCTGGTAAGCAGCGCCCTCTTTCATTCCCCACTCCCGTCTTTCCGGACATCCTGTCCGGATCGCAGATCGTTCCTCCCCGCCCCGGGAGGTCGACCCGCTGCATATGTTTGGATACGTTTCAGACCGAAAAACCAGCCCGTAACCCGAGGGCGCCTTCAAGAAGCTGGGAGCCCTTGGAGCGCGCACCCGGAGTGCTTACAGGCCGACCAATATGAGCCGACCTTGACCGATTGTCAAGAGTGTAAACACTACATATAGTGCCTATGTTTTAGGTCACTCGCAAGATGTTGAAGCCTGTGCAAAACTGTGGAAGCCTCGGATTTCACAGGACTTGGGGGTACTGGAGGCTCGGCGATGGCCGCTGCGCCGTCCAGACGCGGCCAAAAATTCTTTGTGAAAGGCCCAGACGGGGACAGGCCGTCGAGCGTCAGGTCAGCGCCCGGAAAGCTGTGAGGCGAGGGCGGCGGCCTTGTCTGCCAGATTGCTGGCAAACACCAGATTCCGACTCTTCAGGGCCTCTTCAGCCTGGGCGACGAATCGCCGCGCGGTGTCGAACTGCTGACGAGCATCGCTATTGAGCCCCTGGACATTGATGCGATTGAGGTCGCTGGTCGCCTGGGCCAGCAGCAGCCGGACTCGACGCTCGGCTTCGCCCTCCTGCTGCGCCGGTGCCGTTTGTAGCGACGGTGCCGGGGACGGGCGAACGGCGTCGTCCGCCGGCTTTGCAGCGTCGGCGTCCGCGCGCGGTTCGGCTCTCGGGTCGGGCCGAGGTGTAGGTGTCAGTCGAGGGCGAGGCGGCGTGTTTCGCACCGGCTCTTCCGGAAGCGGAATGATCGGGGTGTCTTCGAGCTCGACGACCTCGACGAGCCGCGGAGGCGGCGCCGGCACATCGAGCGGCACATCCGGCACGGTGCGTGCCTCGCCACGCGTGCATCCGGTCGCGAGCAACGCCCACAGACACACCGTTGCCGCAAGACACGCGTGAACGGCGTGACTCGAGGACACTCGGTGTATCGCGTACTGCATGTCGCTTCCTGACCTCAAGACGCCTGCGGCAGGAGGATCGTGAACGACGTGCCCTTGCCCACCGTCGACTGTACCTCAATCTCTCCGTCGTGCATCTGGATGGTACGGAACACCATCGAGAGACCAATGCCGCTGCCTTTCGGCTTCGTCGAGAAGTAGAGATTGAAGATCTTCTCAAGATGCTCTGGCTTGATCCCTGTGCCCGTGTCGGCCACCACGATCGACACGCGCCGTCCGCGCGCCGGAGCGCAGGTGATACGCAGTTCACCACCGTCCGGCATCGCCTGGCAGGCATTCAAGGCAAGGTTCAAGAACGCCTGCCGCAACATCGCCGGGTCGCCGTTGACGGCCAGGGCACCATCGCAGGCGACCTTCAGCTCGACACCGTAGCGTTCGGCTTCAGGCGTGATGATCGGAATCACCTCATCAAAGAGCACCGACAACACCACCGGCTGCAGCTTCAGATCTTCCGGCCGCGAGAACTTCAGAAACCCCTGCACCACTTCGTCGAGCCGGCGAATCTCGCCGACGATGACGTCGATGTGCTTCACAGCGTCGGGAGGCGCCGTCGGCGCCGGTGGTGGGTCGGCCGCACCCTTGGCGCGGGCCCCCACCGGCTGCCGCGGCACGATGTGCTGCCGAAGCAGCTCGAGGTGAATCATCATCGAGTTGAGCGGGTTCTTGACCTCGTGCGCGACGCCGGCCGATAGACGACCGAGGGCGGCGAGCTTGCGCGAGTAACGCACGGTCGACTCGACCTGGCTGAGATAGTCGAGATTGCGAACGATGATCATGATGCCCACCAGCTCGCCGTTGGCATCGTTGACCGGGTGCGTCGACAGCAGGCGCTCGCTGTCTTC
>CADEEX010000606.1 GCA_902826465.1 uncultured Acidobacteriota bacterium | reverse complement strand
CGCGCATTGTCGATCTCGAGGTCTGGTGGCCGACTTCAGGAACACGCCAGCACGTTGCCGGCCTCGACGCCGACCAGGCCATCGAGATCACCGAGTTCGTCGGCACCGTTCGGAAGCTGGAACGTCCCAGGGTCCGCTTCGGAGGGGCAGGCATTCAATGAAGACCCTTTCACTGCTCTTCGTGCTGGCCTGGACCGCCGCAGTCGGCGCCGGCCAGGACTACGCGGTCACCGGCATGGTGGTGGCCGTCGATCGCTCTGCGAAGGCGTTCACCGCCTCGATCGATGAGATTCCTGGCTTCATGCGGGCGATGACCATGCGCTTCGAGGTGCGCGACGCCGCCGAACTCGACGGGGTCGCTCCGGGAGCCATGGTCGCGTTCACCCTGGCCGTGAGCCCGACGGCGTCTCACGTCGAACGTCTCCGCGTCGTCCGCTTCGAGAACACGCAGCCTGATCCGTTCGCGGCGAGCCGGCTCGCGTTGCTCGGCGAGATTGTCTCGGGACAGACAGCCACCACACTGACGCCGGGATCGGCTATTCCCGACTTCACGCTGACCGATCAACAAGGGCGGCGGGTCTCGCTCGCCGACTTTCGCGGCAAGGTCGTCGCCGTCAATTTCATCTACACCAGCTGCGCGCTGCCCGACTTCTGCCTGCGGCTCGCCAACCATTTCAACGTGCTGCAGAAGCGCTTCGCCTCTCAGTTAGGACGCGAACTGATTCTGCTGACCATCACCTTCGACCCGGTGCACGACACGCCCGAGGTCCTGGCTGGCTACGCGCGACAATGGAATGCCAACCCGCGATCGTGGCACTTCCTGACCGGACCCGAGGCCGAAATCACCCGGGTCTGCCGGTTGTTCGGGGTGCAGGCGTTCCCCAATGAGGGGCTGATGGATCACTCGCTGCACTCGGTCTTGATCGACCGTCAAGGGACGCTGGTGGCCAACGTCGAAGGTAATCGGTTTACAGCCATCCAGTTCGCCGATCTCGTCGAGCGGGCCCTGCGCTAGATTCGTTATCGCTCTAGCGGGAAGGCGCCGCGTCCGCTGAGCGTCGTGCCAGTTCAGGCTGCTCGGGATGGAGGCGTCGCGCGTCGGTCCGCCACGCGGCCGCCTCTTGCACGCGACCGAGCGCCGTCAACACCTCGGCGCCTCCAGTCCACGCCTCGACCACCATCGGATCCAGCCGGACCGCGTGCTGATACTGCACTAGCGCTGCCGTCAGATCCCCGCGTGCGCGTAGCGCATTGGCCAGACGGAGCCTCGCCTCAGGAAGTCCCGGATCAGCGTCGACGGCGCGCTGGAACTCTTCCAGGGCGGCAGCGTGCCTGCCGCTCGAGGTGTAGACCATGCCGAGGCTGAAATGCGCTTTCGCCAGACGCGGCGATCGACGCACCACGGCCAGAAACTCCTGCTCGGCGGCCTCATGTCGCCCGGAAGCAAACAGAGTGGCGCCGAGCCAGTATTGCAGCGACGAATCGTCCGGGGCCAGTGTCAGGCCCTTCCTGAAGGCGGCTTCCGCGGCCGGGAAGTCGGCCTTCCTCAGCGCCTGCACTCCGCGGTCTTCCAACGCCATCGCGCTGTCGAGCACTTCGCCATCGGCCTGGAGGAAGGGATCGGGCAGCGCCGGATAGGCGGATCCTCTCTGCCGCAGATGCGCGGCGGCCTGATCGCGATTCCCGAGCGCGCGGTAGGCCATGGCGAGTGGGTAGTGCACGGCCGTCGCCTGCGGGTCGACGCGCAGCGCGCCAGCCAGGTAGCGCGCCGCATCGGGGTAGTTCTGCTGCGCCAACGCCGCTCGGCCGGCGCCGAACAGAGCGGCGGCCGATTCAGGCTGCAGAGAAAGGGCACGTGCGAACGTTCCGAGTGCCGCTTCCGTGTGGCCGTCGTCCATCTGCGTCTCGCCGAGCCAGACCAGGATCGACGTGTCCAAGGGTGCGAGTTGCGCGGCCCGCGCGAACGCCGCCGCGGCTTCGGCCCGACTGCCTTTTCGGAGCAGCGCATGACCCCGCAGGTACGCCCACTGGGTCACGCCGGGCTCGAGTGCCTCGGCATGCGAGTAACAGAGCACGGCCTCATCAGTGAATTTCGCGGCCATCAGCAGCCGTCCCAGGTGCCCGAAGGCGCTGGCCGTGGCCGCTGCGTGAACGTCTGCCGACTTGAGCTGTTCTGCCAGCGCAGCGCCCCAACGGCTGAGGAACATGCTAGAGATCAAGAACTTGCACGCGTCGGTGGGGGCCAAGCCCATCCTGCGC
>CADEEX010000605.1 GCA_902826465.1 uncultured Acidobacteriota bacterium | reverse complement strand
CCACACTTGTCGCGCGCGCATTCACCGCGGCTGGCGTGACTCAGCCGACGGACGCGCTCCAGCGTTTTCTCGAGGTCTACGACAGCCGGTTACTGCGCCACACACGCCCGTACAACGGCGTGGCGGAACTGCTGGACGCATTGTCGACATCGACACGGCTGGCGGTACTGACGAACAAGCCGTTGGGCGCGACCCGAACCATTCTTGAAGGGTTGGGGCTTGCGCGCCATTTCGAAGGACTCGTGCGAGGCGGCGACGGTCCGCTCCCGAGAAAGCCCGACCCTCAGGGGCTCCTGGCGCTCATCGCCAGTGCCGGCTCGACGGCGGCCGGGACGCTGATGGTCGGAGACTCAGTCGTCGACTCGCGGACGGCCGCCGCAGCTGGCGCGAACGCCTGCCTGGCGCGCTACGGCTTTGGCGCTCACGACTTTCCCGTGTCCGAGTTGCGACCGCGCGATTTCTCGATTGGCGCGCCGCTCGAACTGCTGGCAGCGCTGTAAACATTTGATACTGGCGCGTAACGGTGATGTAGCTGGGCGATGCACTCGCGGTTGCGATTGACGAAAATCCGGCGCGTGCGACTCGAAAGCGTGGCACCGGCATTGCTGGACCTGCTGCGCACCAGATGATTGGTCCCGCGCCACGAACACGAGTGCTGCTCGTGGACGACTACCCGGATGCACGCGAAATGTACAGCGAGTATCTGAAGTTCTCGGGATTCGACGTCGTCGAGGCCGCCAATGGCCTTGAGGCCTTGCAGCGAGCCATCGACTCCACGCCAGACATCATCCTGATGGACTTGTCGTTGCCTGTGATGGACGGCTGGGAGGCCACGCGGAGGCTCAAAGCCGACCCTCGAACGTCGAGCATCCCCGTGGTTGCCCTGACCGGCCACGCGCTGTCGGGAACAAACGAGGGAGCCGTCAAGGCTGGTTGCGACTCGTTCGTCACGAAGCCCTGTCTCCCAGAAGATCTCGTCAGCGAGATCAGGAGTGTCCTAGGGCGCTAGCGCCGTTTCTTCGGGCCTGTCATCGTTCGGCGACTTCCACCAGAAGCTTTGACGCCGCCCTGGCGCCAATCGTCAGGGCAGGACGATGGGGGCCGTGAACCGTGACGGCGTCGGCCGCAGCGTCTCTGGCGTGGACTTCGATCATCTGACCCGGCTTTAGCTCGTGGCGCTCGATGAAGCGAAGAAATGCCGGGTCCTGATCGGCAACGCGCATGACCTTCAGCGTCGTGTGCAGTGGACACGTCAGCAAATTGTCGAATCGGTCGCTTGGCAGGGCACCTTCTGGCGTCGGGATGGGATCGCCGTGGGGGTCATGTGTCGGGTGCCCCAGCATGTCGTCCATGCGTTCGATGAGCCGCTCCGAGACGACGTGTTCGAGCTGTTCCGCCTCGTCGTGCACCTCGGCCCAGCTCATTCCCATCACTTCAACGAGAAACAGCTCCACCAGACGATGACGGCGCAGGACCAGACTCGCAAGCTTCTCGCCCGCCTTGCTCAGCCTCACCCCGTTATAGGGCTCGTAGTCGGCCAGCCCCGATTCCGCCAGCGCCTTCACCATGGTCGTGGCCGTGCCCGGCGTGACGCCGAGCGCTGTCGCGACGTGGCCCATCGTGACGAGGCGACTCGTCGGAGGCAGCGCCATCTGTCCCTGGTAGATGGCCTTCAGGTAGTTTTCGACGGTGCTCGACGGCAGCATCGCTGCAGATATTATCGCCCGGATGCCTGTTCGCGATCGGATCGCCACACCTGAAGCCAAGCGACGCTACGTGCGGGCGTTGTTTGCCACAATCGCCGATCGCTACGACTTCATCACGGTCCTGCTCTCCTACGGACAGGATCGCCGCTGGAAGCGCCGCGCCGTCGATCTCGTCTCGCCCCGCTCGGGCGAGCGAGCGCTGGACCTCGCCACCGGCACGGGCGATCTGGCGTACCTGGTCCGCGATCGTGGTGTTTCTGTCATCGGGCTCGACATCACGCCGCGCATGCTGGTGCTCGCCGCGGCCAAGCGGTTGCCAGCCGACCGCCCGGCCTTCGTCGCGGGCGACATGACCATGCTGCCGTTTCCTGCGCGCGCCTTCGACCTGGTGACGACCGGGTACGGGCTGCGCAATGTGCCGGACTTGTCGCAGGCGATTGCGGAGATCGCTCGGGTGTTGCGTCCCGGCGGCAGGCTTGTGTCGCTTGACTTCAATCGCCCCGACCACCCGATGCTCCGACGGGCATATCTTTCGTATCTTTCCTTGATCGGCGGCG
>CADEEX010000604.1 GCA_902826465.1 uncultured Acidobacteriota bacterium | reverse complement strand
AGGACCGCTTTCGCATTCTTGACCGTGCCTTCGATCTTCAACCGATTGCGGACGATGCCGGCGTCATTCATGAGCGCCTCCAATTTCGGCGCCTTGTAACGGGCAATCTTCGTGGCGTCGAACCGGTCGAAGGCTTTTCGATACGCCTCGCGCTTGCGCAAGATCGTGATCCACGACAACCCGGCCTGCGCGCCTTCGAGAATCAACATCTCGAACAAGTGCCGATCATCATGCACCGGCACGCCCCACTCGTCGTCGTGATACGCCACGTACAGCGGATCGCCACCGCACCAACTGCAACGCGTCATCGTGTGCCCACCAGCATGGCCCTCCCCGCTATGAGGCAGGCACCGCGACCGTCGCCAGCAGCGCCACCAGCAGGAAGATGACGGTGCCGACGAGAAACCCGCGGAAGTGCTGCCAGTGACTGAACGGCACATCCTCGGCGGCCACGCCTGGCGGCAGCGCCCATCGCGGCTGTCCGACGCCAATCCACAGTTCGTCGAGCACGAGCCAGTCGACGGCATTGCCGATCATGCCGACGAGAAAGGCGTGAAGCCCGACATCGAGGCGCGTCATCTCATGCTGCGCGGAGGCGATGCCCGCCGACAGGACGGGTCCGCCTACAAACACCAGCATGAGCAGCACGCCGACCACACGGCCAACGGTCTGCTCGTGCGGCGTGAGCGGCGGCTGAGAGGCGCGGACTGCCGCTGGAAAGTGCCGGAGGAAGAGCCGCGGGTTGTAGCGGAGCGCCCCCATGATCACGACCGACGCGGCCACTGAGAGCGCCGCCCCGTGGAGTCCGACGAGTCGCCAATCCGGAGTCATGCCATGTTCCCTCAGCGATGGCGGCTCGTCGCTATTCAGCGCCTTCTTCGGCGTACACGGCGGCCACCAGCGCCTCGGCGTCAGCCGGCGATATCTTCATCCGGTAGGCGACGTACTCGGCGGGACCGAGGCTCGCCCGCTCCATCCCCTGCTCGTCGTCCATCCACCGTTTTGCCGCCAGCACCTGGCTTCGGTTCTGTGCAATCTTTTCTGTCATTTGCGCGCTCCTCTTCGGCGTCTGCTGAGCCGGTGCCCGAACACGGCTCCGAATGATCATGCATCAAGCCTCAGGCGACGGCGATCGATCCTGGAGCGGACACCGGACCGGTTGTTCACCCGGGCACTCTGTTGATGCTTCAATGGTTGTTCAAGGTGCGCTGGCTTTCAGTGCGCCAAAGATATTGACAAGCATGAATAGTCGATTTGTTTTTAACCTGGGCGTGCGACTCGTAGCAACCATGGTGTGGGGCATCTACGTTCTTGGGATTGCATACAATTTCGAGGTGTTCTACATGAAGCTTGTTGGCGGTGCTATGACGCTTTTAGGCGGCGGCGCCGCTAGCGCAATGGGGTTGTGGGTCATGATCGATGGGCCTGTGCCATACATGCCCTCGCGCACGGCGCTACGGCGCATGGCTCTCGGCGCTGTCACAGGACTGTTCCTTCCGCTTATCTCCCTGTGGCTCGCTAGGTGGACGACCAACACAACGCTGGACAGGATCGTGACGCCTGGGCTGTCCATGACATGGTTGTTCCTGGCGCCGTGGCAAAGTACGGCGACCGACATAGCGAAGAACATTATTTCGAACGGATTCGTGATGACTTGGAACCTGACCATGACGACAGCACTCGGCGCATTGAATGGACTTGCTGTCGGCGATAGCGCGCGACACAGATAACGACCTTCAGGAAGTCGGGACGGGTTCGTGATGCACTCCCGCCCCGACTGGTGAAACGGTCCGGCTAAAGCCGGACACTACGACGCTTTCTCGAGTTCGCCCTCCTCAGCGGTGGCAGGCGTTTCCGCCATAGCCTGAATCGGCTTGCGTGAGCCGGCCGCGACCACTCGGCGGCACTGCTCCCACGCCGGACGCAGATCCGGCTGCTGCCGGAGAGCGATATCGACGATGCCGTCGAGCGTGTGGAGCGCCGCAAAGCCGCTCTTGAACGCCGACGCCATCGAGGTCCGCGCGGTGGTCACACCGCGCTTCCCCGCCCGCCGATCCTCCCGACACGCCGCGAAGGCGGCGATCGCCTTCTTGAACGCGTCGGCCCACTGCTCGCCCAGCCCGCGCTGAACGAGTTGTGCCGAGAACGACTGACCGGCTTCGAGAAACCGGTCGGCCGCTGCCAACAACACCACGTCGTTGGCCTTGTCCGGCACCGTCAACGGTGCAACACCCGCTACCCCTTTGCGCGCCAGGTCGCGCGACG
>CADEEX010000603.1 GCA_902826465.1 uncultured Acidobacteriota bacterium | reverse complement strand
GCCGTCGGTGCGCGTGGCACGTGTCTGCTGATTGGCGGCATCTGTCCCGGCGTCGGCTTCAGAGAGGGCAAAGGCACCAATCGCCGTCCCAGACGCCAGGGGGCGCAGCCACCGCTCTTTTTGACTCGTCCGCCCGGCATATGCCACCAGATCGGACACCAGCGAATGGTGCACGACCAGAGACACAGCCACCGTTGCGCTGGCGTGCGCAAGCGCTTCAATCGCGAGTGCGTAGTGCACGTAGTCGAGCCCGCGCCCCCCCCACGCGGTGGGCACCGTGATCCCCATCAGCCCTTCCGCCGCCGCCGCACGCATGACGTCGATCGGATATTCGCCGCGCTCATCAATCGACGCGGCACGCGGGGCAACAACCTCTCGCGCAAACGTGTCCACGCGACTGGCGAATGCCCGCTGATCAGGGGTCAGGTCGAGGAACATGACGCCTCGAATGATAGTGCCACTCGAGCGGGAGATCGAGATGAGAGGTCGGAGGCTCGAGGTTGGAAAATCAGGCCGATGACCTGGTGAGGCGTGAGCCCTCAGCCATGAGCCGTTCGAACACCGGCCGTAACCGGGCGGCCGTTGCCTCCAGCGCTTCGGGCAGTACGCGCGTCTCACCGATGACCGACATGAAGTTCGAATCGCCGGACCAGCGGGGCACCAGATGCACGTGCAGGTGATCGGCGATGCCGGCGCCTGCGGCGCGCCCCAGGTTGATGCCAACATTGATCCCTTGCGGCTGAAACCCTTCGAGCAGGGCGCTCTCGGCGAGACGCATCAGGCGCATGATCTCGGCAAGTTCATCGTCGGTCGCCGCGCCGAGCGACGCGACGTGGCGCTTCGGGACGACCATCAGGTGGCCGTTGTTGTACGGGAAGAGATTGAGGATGACGTAAGCGAACGTTCCGCGCGCGACCACCAGATCGTCGGGAGCCGGTTCGCCAGGCCCCGGTTCGGCGCCGGATACGGCAGCGTCGCAAAACACGCAGGCGGCTTTCTTCGCCTCGCCCGTGATGTACTTCAGGCGCCAGGGAGACCAGAGACGATCCATGCCGGGGAGGCCCAGTAACGGTTAGAAGTTCGACGTCGGTGCGGAGGGCGTACTATCCTGCTCCGCCGACGCATCGTCGGCTTCCTTATTGATGAGATCTTTCAGCTCTTTGCCGGGCTTGAAGTAGGGCACCTTCTTCGGCGGCACATCGACCTTGTCGCCGGTCTTCGGGTTTCGCCCCTTGCGCGGTTCGCGCTTGCGGAGACGGAAGCTGCCAAAACCGCGCAGTTCGATCTTCTCGCCACGGTGCAGGGCATCGATGATGCTCTTGAACACCGTGTCGACGATCACTTCCGAGTGCTTCTTCGTGAGGTCGGATACCCGGGATACTTCCTCCACGAGTTCCGCTTTCGTCATGCTGCCGCCGGTCATGGGTGCCTCTTGCCCGGCTTAGGGCTCACGACTCAGGGCTCAGGCCGGACTGTTCCGACCATGAGCCTTGAGCCATCAGCCTTGAGCCAGAGTGCTTACCGGTTTCTGAAGTGATCGCCGAGCGTGGCCGTGCCGTCGCCCGCGGACTCCTGATAGCTTTCCCAGTCGGCGCGGAACTCATCCGACTTCAGCGCGCGGATCGACAGACCGATCTTCCGTTCATCGGGCGACAGCTTGATGATCTTCATCGGGTAGCTCTCGCCCACCTTCAGGTCGATCTTCTCGTCCGTCTTCCCGGCGTGACGGGAATCGTCGAACTCCGACACGTGAATCAGCCCTTCGATACCTTCGTCGAGTTCGACGAACGCACCGAAGTTGGTCATGCGAACGACCTTACCTTCGATCGTGGTGCCCACCTGGTGCCTGGTGAAGAAGTCGTCCCAGATATCGGTGGCGAGCTGCTTCAGGCCGAGCGAGAGGCGCTGATTCTCGGCGTCGATGTTGAGCACCATCGCGTCGACCACGTCGCCCTTCTTCAGCACTTCCGACGGGTGCTTGATCCGCTTGCTCCACGACATGTCGGAGATGTGGATCAGCCCATCGATTTCCTCTTCGACTTCGACGAACGCGCCGAACTCGGTGAGGTTGCGCACCTTGCCCTGGATCTTGGCGCCCACCGGGTACTTGCCGGCGAGGTCGTGCCACGGGTTCGTCTCAACCTGTTTCAGGCCGAGCGAAATGCGGCGCGCCGTCGGATCGACGCCGAGCACCATCGCGTCCACGGTATCGCCGACGTTGAGGATCTTCGACGGGTGCTTGACGCGCTTGCTCCACGACATTTCCGAGACATGGATCAGACCTTCGACA
>CADEEX010000602.1 GCA_902826465.1 uncultured Acidobacteriota bacterium | reverse complement strand
GCGCCAGGGCGCAGGGTGCTGCTGGGCGGCGGCGGGTTGTTCCTGGCCGCGCTGGCCTTGTACGGTGTGTACGAATGGGGTCGCTACAGCGCTGGCCACAACCAGCTTGCTTCCGTCATGGAAAGGCGGGAATTGCAATCGAAGGTAGAGTCGCTGGTGAGTGAGAACGACGCGCTGCGCGGCCAGATCACCGCAGTCGACACCACCCGCGATGTCGACCGCCAGTCCTATGCGGATGTCGAACGAACGTTGGGTGAGTTGCAGGCGCAGGTCCTGCGGCAGAGCGAGGAGTTGACGTTCTATCGCGGCATTGTGGCTCCCGCAGATGGAATCGGTGGCCTGCGAATCCAGCGCCTCGAGATCCTGCCGGGAGGGTCTGACCGGCATTTCCGCCTGCGTGTGGTCCTGGTGCAGGCGATGCGACAGGACGCGCTCATAGCGGGCTCCGTCGGTATCGACATCGAAGGCGCCCTCAACGCCAGCCCGACGAGCCTTTCCCTCCCGGAGGTCGGCGGGAGTGCGGATGACGGTGGGCGGCTGCCGTTTTCATTCAGGTATTTCCAGAACATCGAGCAGGATGTCATGCTGCCGGAGGGATTTGCGCCGCTGGCGATCAATGTCGAGGTGCGCTCCGGGCGCCAACCGACGGTGCGGCAGGCATTTCCGTGGCAGGTACGGACGACGGGTTAGCAATGTTCAAGCGGAAGAAACAAGCGACAACTGGACCGACGCGGATAGACACGCTGGTGGGGGCGGGCACGCGGATCATCGGCGACGTCCACTTCTCGGGCGGGTTGCACGTCGACGGCCATGTCAAAGGAAACGTGGACGCGCCGCCGGCCTCAAGCTCGACATTGAGCGTGAGCGACGCAGGCGTCATCGAGGGTTCGGTCGCGGTGCCCAATGTCGTCCTCAACGGTGTCGTGAAGGGAGATATCATGGCCAATGGCCGGGTCGAGCTGGGCACGAATGCCCGGGTTTCCGGCAACGTCTATTACGGACTGATCGAGATGGCCATGGGCGCCGCCATCAACGGCAAGCTGATCCACGAACCCCGGAAAGGGGAGACCATCCCGGGTGCTGCGCTTGTTCAGGCCGTACCCGCGCCGAAATCCCAGGCCGACAAGGCGGCTGCCAAGAAGGTTTGACGGTGCCGATCGGGGTATTTGACTCATCCTTGATTTCCCGGGCTTGAGTTCCGGCTGTTCTGGCCCCAAGATCACATCACGATGTCATCCGAAATGCAGACACCCTCCAGCCCGCCCCCCGGAATATCGGGTATCCCGGCCGCGTTGCTCTTCACGGACGCCGCCGCATCCAAGGTCGCGGAGCTGATTCGCGAGGAAGCCAATCCCGCCCTCAAGCTGCGGGTGTTTGTTACCGGTGGTGGATGTTCCGGGTTCCAGTACGGCTTCACGTTCGATGAAAACGTGGAGGAAGGCGACACCTCCATAGAAAACCAGGGCGTGCAGCTGATTGTCGACCCGATGAGCGTCCAGTACCTGATGGGTGCGGAGATCGACTATCGCGAGGATCTGGAAGGGGCCCAGTTCGTCATCCGGAATCCGAACGCGACCACGACCTGCGGGTGCGGCTCGTCGTTCTCGATGTAGGGAACCCCGTGCTGCCATTGAGGTGGGAGGCCCGCGAGAGCGCTCTCCGATGACTCTCGGGTCTCAACTGCACGCCACTTCGTCTCTCGCCGGTTGAGGCTCGCCCCCGACCCATGCCTCGATCATCCACCAGAATTCCGGACGTCATTGCCGCCGTCGACCTCGGGTCGAACAGCTTCCATATGGTTGTCGCGCGGTATTCGCACGGACAACTCATCATTGTCGACCGCATCCGCGAGATGGTCCGACTTGCCGCGGGGCTCGACGAGCACGGGCGGCTGGACCGGACGGTCGTCGAACGTGCGCTCGAATGCTTGGACCGGTTCGGCCAACGTCTCAAGGACATGAAGGCGGAAAGCGTCCGTGTCGTGGGGACGAATACCCTCCGGCAGGCGCGGAGGAAGGGAGCGTTCCTGGACCGCGCCGCCAGTGCCCTCGGGCATCCCATCGAAATCATTGCGGGCGTCGAAGAGGCGCGACTGATCTATCTCGGGGTCGGCCACACGATGCCGAGCGAAGCTGGCCGGCGGCTGGTCGCCGATATCGGCGGTGGCAGCACCGAGTTGATCATCGGCGAGGGATTGCAGACGCGCCAGCTCGCGAGCCTGCACATGGGCTGCGTCAGCATGAGTGCGCGTTTCTTCGACGGCGGCGAGATCACCGAGAAGCGCATGAAGCG
>CADEEX010000601.1 GCA_902826465.1 uncultured Acidobacteriota bacterium | reverse complement strand
TTTCTCCGGACTTCACCCCCCTGGTAGGCGGGCTGGGCACGGAATGGGTAACACCTACCGTTGCGTTCAAGCCCTACGCCTGCGGCACGATGACGCAACCGTTCATCGACTGCGCCGTTGAAGCTGCGGAGGAACTGGATAGACGCGGTCTCACCGTTGATCATGTCGAGTCGGTGGTCTGCAGTGTCGGCCAGGGCACGGTTCACCGTCTCTGGGAACCCATCGCGCTGAAGCGCTCGCCGCCGAACGGCTATGCCGGCAAATTTTCCACGCCCTACTGCGTCGCTGCCGGCTTCATCGACAGGCGCGCGGGTCTCGGGCAGTTCACGGACGAGCATGTCCGCAACCCGGCATTGCTCGCGCTCGCAGCTCGGGTTTCTTACGTCGTGGACCCGGACGACGAGTATCCGCGGAACTACACCGGACGGATCCGGGTAACCCTGCGCGATGGTTCGACGATCGAAACCCGCAAGGGTCACCTGCGAGGCGGCGCGCGGGAGCCGCTCAGTGAAGCCGACATCGACGCAAAATTCCTGGACAACGTCCGGTTCGGCGGCGGTTCGCCGCAGTTTGCCGCTTCGCTGAAAGTCGCACTCGCCGCCATCGCAGCGGGCGGCCCTGTCCGACTCAACCCGGGAATCGAGTGATATGCAAGAACTGGCCGGGAAAGTCGCTCTTGTAACGGGCGGCGCGAAGAACATCGGTCGCGCCATCGCACTCGCACTCGCCGACGCGGGCGCGAACATTGCCGTCATCAGTCGCAATGATCGCGCCACCGCCGATGCCACCGCCGCAACCCTGCGCGAGCGTGGAGTGGCCGCTGAGGCTTTTCTGGCGGATGTGGCGAATGAGGAAGAGGTGAATTCAACGGTCGATGCGATCCGGCAGCGCTTCGGCAGGATCGATATCCTCGTCAACAACGCCGCCGTTCGAACTGAAGTGCCGTTCGCGGAATTGTCATTCGCGGAGTGGCGCCGAATCATCGGTATCGCGCTGGACGGTGCGTTCCTGTGTTCGAAAGCGGCGCTTGCACCGCTCGCAGCCGCAGGAAGTGGCACGATCATCAACATCGGGGGCATGACGGCTTACACAGGTGGCGAGCACCGCGCCCACGTGATTGCGGCCAAGGCGGGCCTCGATGGACTGACGCGGGCGCTTGCGGTGGAACTCGCCCCGCAGGGCATCAACGTCAACCTGGTGTCGCCAGGCCTGATCGAAACGGTGCGCGCGAATGGCACACCCCAGCATCACAAGACCCACGGCACGCTGGTCGGCAGGCGCGGAACACCCGAGGAGATCGCAGGCATGGTGCGCTATCTCGTCGGTCCCGGCGGACGCTACATCACCGGCCAGACCATTCACGTGAATGGCGGTGCTTACCTGGGTTGAAGCATCGAACGAAGCGCGCCGCGTTTGCCGAGGTCCCGCGCTCAGGAGTTGAGTAGCGCGGCAGAGACGACGTCAGCCGCAACGCCGTCGATCTCGATCACCTTGCGGCGGCTGGACGCTCCGCTCACGACCCGGACCCTCGATTTCGCCACCTTCAGCGTGTGGGCCACGAACTCCGTGATGGCGATGTTGGCAGCCCCTTCTACCGGAGGCGCCGACACCCGGATCTTCACGCAGCCATCGTGCATTCCCGCCACTTCGGTACGGGACGCGCGAGGCTGAACATGGATCGTGATTCTCGTAGGCGCGGTCACCTGCCTATTCTAGCGCCCCATGCGCCCCTGAGCTTGCGTTCTACCACGACCATCCGCGATTCACCTGGAACCGGAGGCCGAACAGCCACGCCGACTTGGTGCCGCGATCCATGCCAGGATGCTGGATGTACTGGATATCGGGCTGGATCATCAGCCACCCGGAAATGTCGGCGCGATAGGTCAGTTCGACAATCGTTTCGCGATTCCATGGTTTCCCGGATTCCTCGGTCATCAGGGCGACCGTGGGCGCACCCAACTCCGCAATCGAGACTGCGAGGCCGATCTGGTCGCTCAGGCGATCGCCGATCCGGCCGTTGTAGACGGCGCCAAAGCCATAGTAGTGCTCGATGGGGTTGATCCTCGACTCCGTTGCGCCGACACGCAGGAAGAACCGGGTGCCGACTTCCTTGTCCCGGCTGAAGACATAAGGCGACTCTGCAATCGCATAGAACCCGTCATTGTCGTGCCGCAAGAGCGGATCACCCGCGTCGTCCGTCGCCATCAGGTCTTCGAACGCTGCCGTGTAGCGCCAGTACCCGAAGCCGAAACGCGATGCATTGGCCGGCTGGTAGTTGACCTCGTTGACGAACA
>CADEEX010000600.1 GCA_902826465.1 uncultured Acidobacteriota bacterium | reverse complement strand
CCGCCGCGAAGCCCCGACCGCGTGAGCCGTCCGCCCATCGCCAGCCGGCGACGCTCCACGGCCTCCTCCAGGTAGATCACCATGACGACGCCGGTTTGCACGGCCGTGCCAAAGAGCGCGATGAAACCTACCCACACCGCAACAGAGAAGTTGTAGCCGAGCAGCCAGAGCAGATAGATGCCGCCCGACAACGCGAACGGCACCGCCAGCAGCACGTGTGCCGCTTCGACGGCGGAGTGATAGGTGAAGTACAGGAGCACGAAGATCACCAGCAACACGATCGGCAGCACGATCTGCAGTCGTTGTCGTGCGTGTTCCTGGTTCTCCCAGCGCCCACTCCAGCCGACGTAGTAGCCCGCAGGCAGCGACAACCGTGTGGTCACCCTCTCCTGCGCTTCTCGGACGAACCCGCCGACATCGCGCCCCTGCACATTCAGGAGCACGGTCGCGAGCAGGAGACCGCCCTCGGAAGAAATCATCGCCGGGCCGCGTGCGTTCTCCAATGTTGCGACCTGCGACAGCGGAATCTGAGCGCCGTTTACCGCCGGCACAGAGACGCGGCCGAGCGCTTCCGCATTCCCGCGATACTCAGGGGCGTAGCGGACACGCACCGCATAGCGACGGCGGCCTTCGATGGTGGTCGACACCGCCGTCTCGCCAATAGCCGTCTCGACCACCTGCTGCACGTCGCTCACACCCACGCCGAAGCGCGCCGCGGCCGCGCGGTCGATGGTGATGTTGAGATACTGCCCGCTCGTCACCTGCTCCGGATAGACATTGCTGGCACCCGGCACCTCTCTCACGATCTCGGCCACCTGCCGCGCCAGCGACTCCAGGGTCGTCAGATCTGCGCCGAAGATCTTGATGCCCACCTCGGAACGGATACCGGTGGTCAGCATGTCGATCCGATTCACGATCGGCATCGTCCAGATGTTGGACACGCCGGGCAACTGCACGGCTTTCCCCATTTCGGCTCGCAGGCCATCGAGCGTCACACCGGCGCGCCACTGTTCCCGCGCCTTGAGATGCACAATCGTCTCAGTCATGTTGAGCGGCGCCGGATCCGTCGAGGTATCGGCACGGGCGACCTTGGCGACGACGTAGTCGACTTCTGGGAACGTCATGAGCGCGCTGTTCTGCTTCTTGGCGTTCTCGGTGTTCTCCGCCAGCGAGATGCTCGGGTCGGCGATCGGCATGAACATCAGATCGCCTTCGTTCAGCGGCGGCATGAACTCGCTGCCAATACCCCGGCCAACGAGCAACGCGCCTGCGAAGATCAGCGCCGCTGCGGTGACCGTGAGTGCGCGGTGCGCGAGGGCGGCGTGCAGCACCGGTCGATACAGCCGATGCAGCAGCCGCATTACCGGATTGTCGTCTTCGCTGCGGAACGTTCCGCCGAGCAGGAAGGAGCACAGCACGGGGACGAGGGTGACCGCGATCACGGTTGCCGCCAGCACGGCAAACGTCTTCGTGAACGCCAGCGGATGAAAGAGCTTGCCTTCCTGCCCGGTCAGCGCGAACACCGGCACAAAGGCGAGCAGGATGATCGCCATGGAGAAGAACACCGGACGACCGACCAGCCGTGTCGACTCGAGCACCGTGCGCCAGACCAGGGCACGGTCCCGCGGATCGACCTGACGCTGTTCCAGGAATCGAAACGCGTTCTCGGTGACCACAATGCCGGCATCGACGAGGACGCCGATCGCGATGGCGATTCCGGCGAGGCTCATGATGTTCGACGATACCCCTGTGTAATACATGCCGAGAAAGGCGGCGAGCACGGCGAGCGGCAGTGGGACGGTGACGATGAGAATCGAGCGGAAATGCATCAGGAACAGCACGTGCGCGAGCGTGACGAGCAGAACCTCTTCGACGAGAGCGTGCCGCAGGGTATCGACCGCCTGCGCGATCAGGAGTGAGCGGTCGTAGAACGGCACGATGCTGACGCCGGCCGGGAGACCAGGTTGGATCTGCGCGATTCTGGCCTTGACCGCCTCGATCAACGCTGCGGTGTTCACGCCGGTGCGCGCCACGACGACGCCCCCGACGGCTTCGCGATCGCCTTTCACCAGCGAGGCCACGCGGAAGGCATCGCCCACATGGACGTTCGCCACCTGATCGAGGAAGACCGGCACTCCTGAGGACGCCGCGATCGGGATGCGCTTCACATCGTCGATCGACTCGATCAGGCCGATGCCGCGCACGATGAGCCAGGCACCGTTCGACTCAAGGACGTTGCCGCCGACATTCAGGTTGCTGCCGCGCACGGCCGCCACGACGGTGCTAAGCGTGATGTTGAAT
>CADEEX010000599.1 GCA_902826465.1 uncultured Acidobacteriota bacterium | reverse complement strand
TGGCAGCGCCGGCGGCCCGGACGTTGAGCCAAAGCCGAGGAGGCAGCGCTCCGCGAGCGGACGGCGCTCGGGATCGTCGTAGGCGGTACTGCCTTCCGAGCCCGGATCGCTCTCCTGCTGATCGGACGTCACGCGGATTGCTCGTGCGGCATTGCGCTGCCGCGCCGCCGCCGTGGGACCAGGAATGCGACCATTCGGCGGATCGACGATGATCGAGGTTCGTTTTTCGCCGTTGACCGTGACGTACTTGTCGCCGGAGTCGACCCAGAAGTTGTTGTAGCCGCCGACGTTTCCCGCAGCACCCGTGGAGCCATCGCCGCCCACCGGCGGCGCGTTGCGATCGCCAGCGCTCGGCAATGCCGCCCGTTCCTTGCGGTCGGCGACCTGCTTCTCGAGGCGATCGGCGAGCTCTTTCGTGAGCGTCAGGTTGTTCCCGAACTGTGCCGGCCGCTCGGTCGGCGTCAGCGTGGCCAGGTCGTAGACACCTTGCAGGTCTGGATGCCCATCGGCCATCCGCGGATTGAGTGTCGAGACCGCACGGATCGTGGCCGGCGCCGCGGGCCGCCCCGCCGTCTGCCCGGCGAGCGTCACCACAGTCGCCGCGACCAGGGTCACAGCGACGAACGCGCCGACGGCGATGCGTGATGGTGCGTGCATGATCGGCGCGCCTAGTTGCTGAGCGGATTCTTCCGAAGCTTGCCGTACATCAGTTCCTCGACGAATTCGACGCACTTGAAGTCCATCAGCTGGACGTTCTTCTCGGCGCGGCGGTAGAGCGGCATGCTCATTTTCCAGGGGCGGCTGAACGTCTTCGGATCGGTAATCGTCGCCTCGTACTGAATGATGTCGGCGCTGGTGCGCGTATAGCGCTCAACCACCTTCATCTGCTCGCTGTGGTGGTTACCCGACCGATCGAACCAGGTCGAGTCGTTGAAGCCCGTCACTTCAATCACCAGCGTGTCGCCTTCCCACCGTCCGAACGACTGCCCCATCCACGAATCGACCGGCGCCGGCCCGGGATCCTTGAGGTAGATGTTGCGCGTGGCACCGGCGTACTCGTAGGCGAAGAAGATCGCCTTCGGACTCTGCAAGATCTGGAAGGGATACGGCATGTACGTGGCACGCGGTACGCCCGGCAGGTAACACTTGATCTCGGGATCGAGCGTGATCCAGTTCTCCTGGTTCTTCTTCTTCTGTTCGAGCGCGGCCGGCAGATACGGAATCTCGTCGCCTTCGACGACGCCCATGCCCGGCGGGACCGCACCGACGGCGCCAAGCGCCAGGACCGGAGGGGCTGGTACCGGACCGTACGGGCCAGGCCGGACCTGCATTGCCGGACGCGCCATATGCGTCTGGATGTCGTAGTTCGCCGTATTCATCGTCTGCCAGATGCCGTTCAGGTCGGGGTGACCATCGGCCAGCCTGGGTGCTCGGTATGCGGCCTGTTGCCCCTCAACCGGCGCCGAGCTCAACGCAAAGAACCCTGCCAGCGTCAGCGCGCCGGCCGCCGCCGCGAATGTCATGCGAACTCTGTGTGCCATCAGTGGTGACCTCTGTGCGTGCTCCACGCTGCGCCCCACGAGAGGGCGTCAGGCGGCGCGATCATAGCGCCAATTCCCCGCGGGCGGCGAGCAATTGGGACGGGGACGGGCGACAGGGCTGAGGGCTTAGGGCTTAAGGCTCGCTGAAAAAGGAAACGGCCGGCTCCCGTGAAGGAGGCCGGCCGTTTGGTCGAACGGGAGCGACGCTTACTGCTGCTGTTGCTGCTGGGTCGCGCCCTGCGTGCGGCGCTTCTCCTGCTCCAGCTTGAAGTCGTCGTCTTTCATGTAGACGATGTTGATCCAGGCGTGGGCCATTTCGTCGACGGTGCGATCACCCCAGCCGACCCACTGATTCGGATCCGGGTTGCTCTTCTTCGCCGCGGTGTTGTCGTGCCACGCGGTGACCTTCAGGATGGTGCCCTTCGGCAGCAGTGGCGCCACATCATCGGCGTAGACGTAAGTCGTCATCCAGTTGAAGTTGAAGTCGTTCACGTGGCTGATGACCTGCTTCTGGCCGCTCGGCAGAATCGCCTCCACCATCATGGCTTTGCCGCGGAGGTGCATGTGCGGCTGGAAGCTCTCGATGCGGGCGTTCTCGCGGAGCACCGTGAAGCCTTCAGCCAGCGACGTGGTGTTCGGACGGATGTCCATCGTGCCGAGTGCCGCTGGCACGAGCGACAGCTGGGTGCGGAACTTCGGCTCCTGCCCCTTCGGGTAGAAGTAGATGCCCATCTCGACGTTGCTGGTGATCTCTTCACCGG
>CADEEX010000598.1 GCA_902826465.1 uncultured Acidobacteriota bacterium | reverse complement strand
GTCGGAGTGCGACTGTCGTGGCACGACCCACTCGCTGAATCGCGGTAGGTTGTTAGTCGGCTCGATGGTGCTCTCGGACGGAATGAACACGGCCGACATCTGAGACCGGTGCCGAATCCCGTCGAGCGCCCGGACATCGTGCAACGGACGAAACTCAGGCGCCACGGCTTCATGCACGACATGCACCCGTGCCGGATCGAGGCGGTACAACCGCACGATGTCGGCTTTCGCACTCTGGGACACGGTGATGATGGCGTCGGCTCGTCGCGCCGCCACGTTGACGAGCGGCCGGTTGAGCAGCACGCGTCTCAGGGGATGGAACCGCGGATACATCGTGAGACTCATGTCATGGATGGTGACCACGGTCGGCACGCGAGACGCCAGCGGCACCATGCCATTGGTGAAGTGCGCCACATCGGCGCCGACCTGGCGCAGCAACCGAGGCGCCTGCGCCTGCATCCAGATCATTCGCGGCGCGTGCCACGGCGACACCACGACATCGACCTCGGCCGGCAGTGGAATGGCCGTGTCGACGGCTCGGTTCGAGACGACGGTCACCGAATCCTTGGCGCCACACTGGACCAGATGCCGAAGCAGATGTTCGCTGTAGTAACCAACGCCGGTGCGTCCCGGCGTCAATGTGGTGCCGTCAAAAGCGATGCGCATGAGACTCACCGTGGCGGACCGTCGCTGTGAGCAGCCCGAGGACAACGGCAATGGCGACGTAGGTCGGCGTGAAGCCGAGAAAGGAATCCACCAGACCATGCAGCGCGATGGCACTGACCGCCGCCGCCACCCCCCACCCTGCCGGATCTGATCGGCAAAGCGTGGCGCGCATCAACCGGAGCAGGCGCACGCCGAACCAGAGGAGCGCGAGTCCACCGAGCGCCCCACTGCCGACCAGCAGTTCGAGGTACATGTTGTTGGTGTGCACACGCGGGTCGGCGCGGCCGATCCCGGCATAGTCGCCGTACAGCAGCCGGAAGTTGTCCGGGCCAACGCCCGTCAACGGCTGCGTCATGAGCATGCGCCCGGCTGCGCTCCAAAGAAGCCCACGACGCGGCCTGATTGCCTGGCCCGGCATGTACGTCGGCCGCGGCGCCGGCATGCGGCCAATGGCTGCGCCGGTCACGGTCACTACGGTCTCCGCCGGATTCGCGTTCGGCTCCGTTGCGAACCAGAGCAGGTTGACCTGCTCGACATCCCACACGAGCCGATAGGTGCCGGGCGCCGTCGGCGGATACACCCGCATGGTCAGACTCACCGACTGGCCCGGGCGCACAGGCGACGGGAACGCCGTGCGAATCCCCTCCCACTCGACGACACGCGGTGCCGCCGCCTCGATCCAGTGATACGAGGCATTGAACGGCTGTGACGCCGCCGAATCCCAGGTGGTCAGACCAACGTTCGTCACGCGCACGGGAATCGATGCGACCCTGCCAATCGGCAGCGCTAACCTGCCCGGCACGTCGAACCGTGCAAGGGAATACTGCTTGTCGGATTGCCCGGATGCGGAAAAGATCTTTGCAAGCGGGTCGCATCGTCGATCACCAACCGCGCCCTGCTAGATCTCGATTTCGGATCGATCATGGGCGAGGGGGGCGGCGTCATCGGCTCGTCTGCGATGTCCATCAAGCGGGCCCTGTCGATCGCGGGCACGATCAAGGGGATCCTCGGAATCAGTGAATTCGAGAAAGCGGTCTCCGGGATGAAGTCGTCGAACAAGACCGACGGCGGTGAAACGGCCCGGACGATCTCCTACCTGCTCAACTGGATGCAGGACAACAAGGACGTGCTCGTGTTCGCCACCGCAAACGACGTTCGCGAACTCGAATCGGAGCAGTTCCGCATCGGCCGGTTCTCTTACATCCACTTCGTTGATCTGCCCGACACGGAGGATCGGTCCGAGATCTTCAAGGTTCATTTGAAGAAACGCGAACTGGTCCCCGAACAGTTCGACCTCGAAAAGCTCGTCGATAAGAGCAAGGACTTCTCCGGAGCGGAGATCGAAGCGGCGGTGAAGGACGGTGTGCTGGAAGCTTTTATTGACGGCGACCGCCCGGCGGAAACGCGGGACATCCTCAAGGCGGTCGAGGGAATAACGCCGACCGCCCAGATGATGAGCGAGAAGATCGAGGAGATCCGAAAATGGGCTCGCAACAATATCAAAGGAGCGGCGGGCAGGACCGGCAGTCAAGCAATTGGCGGCAATCGCGGCGACCGGGTCTACGAATTTTGAGGACGGTGTTCAAGAGGTTATGAGCAAGTACATGTCATTCGAATCGCAATCGTTCGCGAACGGCGAGCTGCTGCTCGAAG
>CADEEX010000597.1 GCA_902826465.1 uncultured Acidobacteriota bacterium | reverse complement strand
GAAGAGCAGCCCATCGACCAGGTCCGCGATTCGTGCGTCGAGATCGATCGACCGCTCGCGCCGCTCGTTCCCCTGCGCCCCGTCATACCGTGCGGCCTCCATGTGGACGGCGGCAATCAGGTTCGTCATCGTCGCCTGGTGGGCGAGCACTGTCAGCGCCCCGATGTCGCTGCCGGGGGCGGGGTAATTGGGCAACAGGCCTGGGACAGGTGCACCGAGATGCGTACCCGCCGCGCCGCCCGTCACGTACCAGCCACCCCACCGTTCAGCGAGCGGCGTCCGCTCATCGACCAGTCGTGACTGCGATTCGTGAGTGATGGAAGGGATGACGCTCCGCACGAGCCAGCCCTGCATTCCACCCCGCCCTTCGATGGTGTGACACTCGAAGCAACGCTGGCCCGCGTCGAAACGCGGAGTGGACGCCGGACGCTGGGACACGGTGTAGAACACAGGACCGCGCCTGGCCCCGGAGAAGGTGATGAGTTCGAGATCGGCCGCACCCGGCACCCAGCCGACGGCCGTGGTCTCGTTGAAGTAGATCGCGCGCGGATTCGCCTCGTTGATCTGCTCCCGGTGCCGGCTGGTTTTTGAGTAGACCAGCACCTGCGACGCGACTGGCACGTCGAGCGCCTGCAGTACCGCGTCGAGATAGCCGCGGTCCTGACGAAAGAGCAGTTCGCGCCGGCCCTCCGCGATCGCCATGTCGAGTTCTGCCACGGGATCCGCCGACGGTATCTCCGACACCGATCGGGTATTGCATCCCATGACCGTTGCGACCGCCAGCACCGACGCCGCGACAGACATCCCGTTCCAACCCCGCGACAGAGTGACGCAGGGGCGGCTGCCATCCGTGGTTAGCATTGCCAGAGAGGATCCGATCCTTTGCCGTCGCACTCGCCTCGAGGATCCGGCGCGCCCTGCGATACTGTACTGCTGAACGAGCGCTCACCACAGGAGGCCCAATGTCCGGTCGTGAACACCGAAACGTGAATATGAGATGGTGGCGGTCGCTGGCCGCCGCGAGCCTGCTCGCCTCGCTCACCGCCTGTGCGGCGCCGCCTCAGAACGAAGCGCCGGCCGCAGTGGCGCCGGCGGCGGGAACAGCGGCAGCCGGCGACAGCGTGCCCGCCGCCGGGCCGCGTTATCCGCTCAAAGGGAAGATCGTCGGCGTCGACACCGCGGGCAAGAAGTTGATCGTCGACCACGAGAGCATTCCAGGCTTCATGTCGGCGATGACGATGCCGTACGAGGTAAAGAACGAGACGCTGCTCGCGACGCTGCAGCCCGGCGATGAGATCACGGCCCAGGTGACGATGACAGGGGCGCACTACTGGCTCGAGAACGTCGGGGTAACCGGACGCGCGGGACTCACCAGCCATCGATAGGCGCTGAGCCGATCGGCCTCAGGTTCTGAGGATTGTGCAGAGCTGCTCCCGTCATACACATGAATGGCGTACACTTACACATAGAGGCGCCATGCGAACCAACATCGACATCGACGACGATCTGATGCGTGAAGCGATGCGGGCCAGCGGCGAGGCTACCAAGCGCGCCGCTGTCGAGCGAGGTCTTCGACTGCTGATTGATACCCGAGCACAGCAGGGTATTCGCCGCCTGCGCGGCAAGGTCAGGTGGACCGGCGACCTCGCGGCGAGCCGGAAAGCGCGGACGGCCGCCGCGCGCTGACATGGTGATCGTCGACACCACGGTCTGGATTGACTATCTCAACGGGGTGACGACCCCAGAGTCGACGTGGCTGGATCGCGAGATGACCCGCCGGCGGTTGGGGCTTCTCGACCTGATGGTGTGCGAGATTCTTCAAGGGCTCGCCACCGATGCAGAAGCCGTTCGCGTACTGCGACATCTCCGACGTTTCGAGATCTTCAAGACCGGAGGGGTGGAACTTTCAGCGGAGTCCGCGCACAACTATCGCCGCCTGCGCCAGCGCGGCCGGACGGTGCGAAAAACCATCGACTGTCTCATCGCCACATTCTGCCTGCGCGAGTCGCACGCGCTGCTCCACTCTGACCGCGACTTCGACGCATTCGAAGAACTGCTACACCTCGAAGTCGTTCACCCATAGCCACCAGCACGACCTGAGGGCCCGCCGCGACGCGCTCCGCTCAATGCGTCGCCGCAGACTCCGCGCCACGCGCCTGCTGACCGAACGCTTCGAAGTCAGACGAGACGTCGAGAAACGCCTCGACCACGTGCGGATCGAACTGCGTCCCGCGCCCCGACGCGATGAGCGCGACCGCCTCGCGGTGGTCCATCCGCCGGCGATAGGGTCTGGTTTCCACCAGCGCGTCGTAGACGTCGACCACCC
>CADEEX010000596.1 GCA_902826465.1 uncultured Acidobacteriota bacterium | reverse complement strand
GTGCAGACTAGAATATAGGCGCCGATGACCGACTACACGCCGCAGGAGCTCGACAAGAAATGGCAGTCGCGGTGGACCCGCGATCGTGCCTTCGAAGTCGACGTCGACCCGTCCCGTCCCAAGTACTACTGCCTCGAAATGTTCGCCTACCCGTCGGGGCACGCGCACGTCGGGCACGTGCGCAACTACATCATCGGCGACATCATGGCGCGCACGAAGCGCATGCGCGGCTACAACGTGCTGCATCCGTTCGGCTGGGATGCGTTCGGCCTGCCGGCCGAGAACGCGGCCATCAAGACCGGCACCCATCCCGAGAAGTCGACCCTCGACAACATTGCCCACATGAAGGGGCAGTTGCAGCGGCTCGGCATCAGCTACGCGTGGGAACGTGAGTTCGCCACGTGCATGCCCGACTACTACCACTTCAACCAGTGGATCTTTCTCAAGATGTTCGAGCGCGGTCTGGCCTACCGCAAGCGCTCGACCGTCAACTGGTGCCCGAAAGACAACACCGTGCTCGCCAACGAGCAGGTGGTCGACGATGGGGTGTGCTGGCGCTGCGGAACGGTGGTCGAGAAGCGCGACCTCGAGCAGTGGTTCTTCAAGATCACGGCGTATGCCGACGAGCTTCTCGCTGGACTCGACACGCTGACCGATTGGCCCGAGAAGGTCGTCGTGATGCAGCGCAACTGGATCGGCCGCTCGGAGGGTGCGCGGATCGCGTTTCCCCTAGCGGAGAAGGTCCGGCTAAAGCCGGACACTACGACAACGGAGTCAGTCGAGATCTTCACCACCCGCATCGACACCATCTACGGCGCGACGTTCGTGCTGCTCGCCCCGGAGCATCCGCTGGTCGATCGCTTTGCCGCCGAGCACGACGATCCTGCGGCGTTCAAGGCAAAGGTGGCGGCATTTCGCGGACTCGATCGCCAGGCGCGGCTCACCGGCGAGATCGAGAAGGAAGGCTTCGATACCGGACGCACGGCCGTGAATCCGTTCACGGGCCAGGCAGTGCCGATCTGGATTGCGAACTTCGTGCTGGCCGAGTACGGCACGGGCGCCATCATGGCGGTGCCGGCCCACGACACGCGCGACTTCGAATTCGCGCGCAAATACAACCTGCCGATTCGCATCGTCGTGCGCGCGGGCAACGACGAAGGCAACGCAGAGCAGTTGACGGCCGCCTCCACGAACTACGGTCGGCTGGTCGATTCAGGCGAGTACACCGGCGCCGAGGCACCGGCTGTGATGTCGCGGATGATCCGCGACGCCGAAACGCGCGGCATCGGCAAGGGCGAAGTGCAGTACCGGTTGAAGGACTGGGGCATTTCGCGGCAGCGCTACTGGGGCACACCGATCCCGATCGTCTACTGTGAGACGCATGGCGCGGTCGGCGTCCCGTACCACGAACTGCCGGTGACGCTGCCGACGGTAGCGACCTTTACTGGTCGAGGCGATTCGCCGCTCGCGCAGGTCGAGGAGTTTGTGAACACCACGTGTCCCACCTGCGGTGGCCCAGCCCGGCGGGAGACCGACACGATGGATACGTTCGTCGATTCGTCGTGGTACTTCCTCCGCTTCTGCGATCCGAAGAACAGCGAAGTGCCGTTCGCGAAAACCGATGCGGCCTACTGGATGCCGGTCGATTTCTACAGTGGTGGTGTCGAGCACGCGATTCTGCACCTGCTCTACTCGCGCTTCTTCACGCGCGTGTTGCGCGATGTCGGCCTGCTGCAGTTCGACGAGCCGTTCAAGCGTCTGCTCACGCAGGGGATGGTGCTGAAAGATGGCGCCGTCATGTCGAAGTCGAAGGGCAACGTGGTCGATCCGGACACGATGCTCGGCAAGTACGGTGCGGACGCGCTTCGGCTCTACGTGATGTTTGTGGCGCCGCCGGAGAAGGAGGTCGAGTGGAGCGACTCCGGGCTCGAGGGGAGCTTCCGCTTCCTCCTCCGCGTCTGGCGCATCGTCGATCACTGGGTTGAAGCCGTTGGCGGGCAAGGACTGCCCGGATGCGGTCCCGATTGCACCGAGGCTGAGCGCTCGCTGCGGCGCAAGACGCACGAGACGATCAAGCGGGTGACCGCCGACGTTGAAGAGCGGATGCACCTGAACACCGCGGTGTCGTCGTTGATGGAACTCGTCAACGAGCTCTACGCGTTCAGCCAGGGCACGGCGAAGGGGGCACCGTCGCGCGACGACAAGCCGTCGGGGAAGGTCGATACGGTGCAGACCCTGGCGGTCGTGCGCGAGGCGCTCGACGCGCTGGTCATGATGATTTCGCCATTCGCGCCGCACACCGCTGAGGAGCTGTGGGAGCGTCTTG
>CADEEX010000595.1 GCA_902826465.1 uncultured Acidobacteriota bacterium | reverse complement strand
CATCCATCCAGTGCTTGAGCGTCTTGAGGTCCTGCCCCCAGTCAAGGTTCGAATCGACCAGGTACTTCGCCCCCTGCGACGGTCCTCCGACGAACGTGTTGAAGAACGCGAGCGGGTGCGGATAGACGCGCCCGTACTCGAGCACCCACAACAGCGCCAATGCGCCCGCCACCCACTGACCGTACCGGAGCGAACCTCCGAGCAGCCGGCTCGCCGCCAACACAGCCAGCATGATCAGGAACGGATAGATGGTGAGCACATGCCGTACGCCGATGTTCAGGTTCGACTGCATCGGGCCGGCAAGGAAGAACGCGATTGGTACGACGAGGAACCACAACGGCAGCGGTTCTCTCCGGCGCTGCCCGACGGCAATGACGACTCCGGCCAGTGCAAGCACCAGCAGGGCGATTGGCGTCTTGATGGCGATGGCGAACGGGAAGTAGTACCACCATCCTGTTTCACTGAACTGGCCGGCGAGAAACGCGAACCGACTCTGCGACTTCGCCTGTCCCAGCAGGAACCCCTCCGAGAACACGTTCGGCAGCAGGTGGAAGCGATCGACGATCCTGACGATCTGCGTCAGGCCGGGCACGCGTTCGGCGACGTACGGGTTGTCGTGAAGCGAGTAGATCCAGCTGGCGTCTGCACTCGGCGTGTAGTGAAAGCCATACGAGGCCCACAATCCGAGATAGCTGGTGATGAGCACCATCGCCACGGTCGTCGCCGCAGCCTGCACACTGAGACGCCTGAACGGATACGCCGAGAGCCCCAACAGCACGATGACGGCTGGATATAGCAGCGCCGACGAATACTTCGAGGCGACCGACAGCGCGCAGAACAGGCACAGACCGGCGACATTCCATCGGGTCTGCTGGCGACACACGCGCCACGCGAAATAGATCGCGCCAAAGGCGAAGGTGGTGAGGCCGGCGTCGGTGGTCACCAGTGAGAAATGGGCGACGATGTTCGGTTCGAGCGCAAGCATGGCGAGCGCTACACACGCCGGCACGAAACCGAGCCACTCCTTCACCCAGGCGAACATCAGTACGCCGAGCAGCACGCCGAGCAGCACGATCATGAAACGCGCCTGGTACAGCAGGCGATCGGCGTCGTTCTGTTTATAGAGAAAGCGGTAGGCGTCGTTGAACAGATCGACAATGGCCCAGCGGTCGGGCAACGTCGTGTCCATCACGCGCGTGTCGGCGGTCACGTTGTCGAACAACAACGGCAGCGCCGCCCACATGCGCAGCAGCGGTGGATGCTCCGGATCGAATCGATAGTCGCCGTAGGCCAGCGAGAAATAGCCGTCGGCCACGTGCACCGGCTCGTCGGACGTCGCCGACTTCTGCGTGTAGCTGTAACAGCTTTCGCCGATGAAGACCGCCGCAAACAGCAGCAGCGCGATCGCCGCCGACGCCTTCGATGTTCCAGACTTGGCCAACGCCATCATTTTACAGGCTGAGCGCGGCGATCACCCGTCGGGGCAGACGTCTCTCCGGCTCCCGCGCCGAGACTGCACGCTCATGACTGGCGCGATCGCCCTGCCGCCCGACCCGAACGAGTCGCTCGGCCGGGGAACACTCGCTGCGCTCCTGCTCGTTCGCCGCCGCGTCGACTATGAAGATTGGTCAACCCCAGTCGAACACGGACCAGGACCTGGGTCTCACGACCGACACGGATCGTGTTCCGGGAAGTCGACGCGAGGAATCGGCTTCGCTCGTGTTCCGTGTCAGACGCCGTGACCGGCTGGCTCACGTTCGCGTCGATCGCCAGGGCGGTCACGCCCGCCCTGAAGCGTGACGCTTGTGCGGCGCCGGCGAGACCGTTGGGCGCGTGCCGCCTCGAGAAGCCGAAAGACGGACGGTGCGATTCCTCGCGACGACGTCCTCCACCGCGATCACTGGCCCTCGCATCACCCGTTTGGTGCATGCCGCGATCGACCGCCTAGCGTGCCACCCGTAGTCGTCGGGAGAGCGCCAGAGCATGAGCACCGTCCGTCTTTCCGGCATGCGCCCCCGGCTCGCCGGCGCCGCACAAGCGGCGCGCGCATATCGGTCAGTTCCACCACGGACGCTCGACCCAGTAGACCTTGATGGAATGCCCGATCACCGCGACCGGCGTGAGCGAGCGAAGCCCCCAGTAAGTGTCGCGCGCTGCTTCGGGGACCAGCGCCCCACTCTCCAGCGTCGCGCTGACCGCCACATAGCCAGGCAACATCGGCGCGGTCACCTGGTCGTTGCGTACGTAGGGCAGCCCGCCATGAATATAGCGAGCACGAATGCCGTAGTACACCGGATCGGCCGCGCCAAAGTATGCGAGGTTGATCTCCTGCAC
>CADEEX010000594.1 GCA_902826465.1 uncultured Acidobacteriota bacterium | reverse complement strand
ACCCGGCCGCACAGGCATGCTGGTCGTCCGCGAAGTGCAGCCAGGGTCCACCGCCGAGGGCGTGCTCGAACCCGGCGACATCCTGATCCGTCTCGACGGCAAGCTCACCGATACGTTCGACCCCCTGGCTCGCGTGCTCGACGACAAGGTCGGCCAGAAGGTGAAGGTGGAAGTGCAGCGGGGCGGCACGGCGCAGACACACGAGCTGCCGGTGCAGAACCTGGACCAGATCACGCCCGATGAATACCTCGAGCTCGGCGACGGTATCGTGCACACGCTGTCGTGGCAGCAGGCGCGCCACCTCAATGCGCCGGTCCGCGGCGTGTACGTCGCCAATCCGGGGTACGTGCTCGGGTCTGCCGGCATTCCCCGCGGCGCCGTCATCACTGATTTCAATGGCAAGCCCACGCAGTCGCTCGCCGATTTCGAGGCCATCCTGAAGGACGTGCAGGACGGCGAACAGGTGTCGGCCCGCTACGTGTCCATCGAGGATCCGCGTGCGTCGAAGCTGAAAGTGGTGCGCATGGATCGCCGCTGGTTCCCGATCCGCCACTGCAAGCGCGACGATGCGCAGGGCGTCTGGCCGTGCACCGAGTGGGTCAGCGACGGCACGTCGAAGCCGACCGTGCCGGCGGGCACGCGCTTCGCGACGTCGGGCGATCCGCTGATCGACAAGCTGACGCCGTCGCTCGTGCTGGTCGATTTCGACATGCCGTACTCGGTCACCGGCATCACCGATCGCAACTACCACGGCACCGGCCTCGTCATCGACGCGAGCCGGGGCCTGGTGCTGATCGACCGCAACACCGTCCCCGTCACGCTGGGCGACGTCCGCCTGACGTTCGCCGGGACGCTCGAGGTGCCGGGACGCGTGGTCTATGTGCATCCGGTGCACAACCTGGCCGTCGTCGCGTACGACCCGAAGCTGATCGGCGATACGCCCGTGAAGTCGGCGGTGCTGAAGGCCCGCGAACTGAAGCCGGGCGAGCAGGTGTGGGCAGTGGGGCTCAACACCGATTCGATGGTGCAGTCGCAGGCCGCCACGGTGGCCGCGGTCGACGCCGTCGATTTCCCGCTGTCGCGCACGCTCCGCTTCCGCGACTCGAACCTCGAGACCATCCGGCTGATCAACGGCCCGTCCGAGTACGACGGCGTGCTGACGAACAAGCAGGGCGAAGTGCTGGCGACGTGGTCGAGCTTCTCGTACGAAGCGGGCCGCGACCTGCGCCAGGACAACAGCGGCATCCCGATCGATCTCGCGCTCGAGATGCTGCCGCTGGTGCAGCAAGGCCTGCCGCTCTATTCGCTCGAGGCCGAGTTCAGTGCCGTGTCCCTCGCCGCGGCACGGTCGCTCGGCCTGTCGGACGAGTGGGTCAATCGCATCCAGCAGCACAACCCGGCGCGTCGCCAGATCCTCGGCGTCACCCGGACGGTGGCAGGATCGCCCGCCGCCAAGATGCTGCGGCCCGGCGATCTCGTGCTGGCGGTGGACGACGTGGTCGTCAATCGCTTCCGCGAGGTCGAGCGCGCCACGCAGAAGCAGAAGGTGCAGTTGTCGGTCCTCCGGGACGGCAAGGAGATGAAGCTCGACGTCGACACGATGCCGCTCGGTGGCGAGGACCTGAGCCGCATCGTCGTGTGGGCCGGCGCCGTGCTGCACATGCCGCACCGGCCGATGGCTGCGCAGCGCGGCATCGCGCCGCTCGGCGTCTTCGTCGCCTACTTCTCGTACGGGTCGCCTTCGACTCGCAACCAGCTGTGGGCGGGACGTCGCATCGTCGAGGTGGACGGCCAGCCGGTCGCGGACCTCGATGCGTTCCTGAAGAACGTGTCGGGTCGTGAGGATCGTTCGTCGGTGCGGTTGCGAACGGTCGCATGGAACGGCGCAGTCGAGGTCATCACGTTGAAGCTCGACAAGCGGTACTGGCCTGCCTACGAACTGCGCCGGACTGCCGGCGGCTGGCAGCGCACAGCGCTCGAGTAACGCTGCGACGGATGAGGCCCGGTGCAGCCGGGCCCGATCCTGTTTCCATTCGGAGACGGCTGCGCGTCTGTCGCTCTGCTTGTCATAACGCTACACTTCTCCGCAGTTGTTCCAGCTGTGAGATGTCCCTTATGAAAGCCATGTTCAAGACCGCCACCGTCCATGTCCTGGCACTGGCCCTCTTCAGCCTCGGCTCGCCGATGATCGCCGAGGCCGGCATCATCAGTACGTTGAGCGCAGTCGAAGCGCAGGGCCGCAGCGAATCGCTGGCGACCATCAATGCAGCGCTGGCCCGTGAGGAAGTCCGCAGCGAGCTGTCTTCGCTCGGTGTGGAACCCGCGCAGGTGGATGCGCGTCTCGC
>CADEEX010000593.1 GCA_902826465.1 uncultured Acidobacteriota bacterium | reverse complement strand
GGCTACTTCATCACGATGGGATTCTCGATCGTGCCGCACCTGTGGCTCACCGAGAAGGTCTTCGCCGATTGCGTGAAGTGTCCGAAGTTCCGTCAATGCGGTCAGTACGCGATGGTGCTGCCGCTCGAATCCACCGTCGATTCCGTCGATCACGACAGCCGATCGATTGCCGTTCACGCATGACTCTTCCAACATTGCAGACTGTCGACGTTGCCGCGGGCGGCGTCACGACGCCACGCGGATTCCGCGCCGCGGGTATACACGCTGGCATCAAGGCCAGAGCCGGGGCGCTCGACCTTGCCTTGCTGGTGTCGGACCAGCCAGCGACCGCGGCAGCCGTTTTTACCGTCAACAAGGCGCAGGCCGCGCCGGTGCTGGTGTCGAAGGAACACCTCAGGAAGTCGGGCGGACGGGCTCGCGCCATCATCGTCAATAGTGGCTGCGCCAATGCCTGCACCGGCGATGAGGGCATGGCCAACGCGCGCCGCATGGCCGCCGACACGGCGGCGCTCGTCGGGTGTGCGCAAGAAGAAGTCCTCGTGTCATCGACCGGCGTCATTGGCGTGGCCCTGAAGATGGACCGGTTCGGCGCCGGCCTGCCAGTGGCACATCAAGCGCTCGGTTACGATCAGGGCGACAAGGCGGCACGAGCGATCATGACCACCGACCCGTTTCCGAAGGAAGCGGCGGTGAGGATCTCGATTGGCGACGAGTCGTTCGCGATCGGCGGCATGGCCAAGGGCTCCGGCATGATCGAACCGAACATGGCCACCATGCTCGGTTTCGTCACCACGGACGCGGCCGTGCCGAAGGCTCTCCTCGACCGCGCCCTGCGGGAGGTCGTTGACGATACCTTCAACGCCATCACCGTTGACGGTGAATGCTCGACCAACGACTGCGTGATGCTCCTGGCCAACGGCGCCAGCGGCGTCGCGGTCACCGAGTCGACCTACGACGTGTTTGCCGACGGGCTGCGCGCCGTCTGCCTGCGCCTTGCGCTCGGCATCGTACGCGGTGGTGAAGGTGCGACCAAGCTGATCACCGTGACGGTCAACGGCGCGGCAACGAGCAAGGAAGCACGCATCGCCGCCAAGGCGATCGCCAACTCACTGCTGGTGAAAACAGCCGTTCACGGCGGCGACCCGAACTGGGGGCGCCTGGTGGCCGTCGCCGGCCGCGCCGGCGTCGAGTTCGAACTGAGCCGCGCCCAGGTCACCATCGGGCCGATTCTGCTCTTCGAGAACGGCCGCCCGCACGACGAAGCCGCACCTGAAGCGGCGAACTATCTGAAGAACGACGACATTGCTATCGCAGTCAATCTCGGCGCCGGCAGCGCCTCCTCCACCGTGTGGACCTGCGACTTGAGCGCCGAGTACGTGAAGATCAACGCTGAATACCGCACATAAGGCGGCCCGGTATGAAACAGTCAGCCACGATGCCTCGCACGATCAAGGACTTCCTCTCGGTTCTCGATCTCGAAGGTCCGGAACTCGATCGGTGCCTCGATCTGGCGGCGCAGATCAAGGCCGATCGCTCGCTCGGCCGTCAGGCGCCGACGGCTACCGCGCTCGAATCGCGGCACGTCGCGCTGCTGTTCGAGAAAGCGTCGTTGCGCACCAGGACGACGTTTGAGATCGCGGTCCGTGAGCTCGGCGGCAACGCCATCGCGCTGCAAGCCGACGCCAGCCTCGGGCAGCGCGAGCCGGTGTCAGATGTGGCGCGAAATCTTGAGCGCTGGGTCGATGCTGTCGTCATCCGCACGTTCTCGCAGCAGGTCCTCACGGCGTTTGCCACCGCAGCACCGCGGCTTCATGTCGTCAACGCCCTCAGCGACGACGAACACCCCTGTCAGGCACTCGCCGACTTTCTTACGCTCCGTGAGCATCTCGGAGTCCTGAAGGGACGGACACTCGCCTATGTCGGCGACGGCAACAACGTCGCCGTGTCTCTGGCCCATGCGGCGGTGATGCTGGGCGTGCATCTGCACGTCGCGAGCCCCGATGGCTATCAGCTGCAGGACACCGTGGTGGTGCAGGCCACCAGCGTGGCCCGCAACGGTGCCCGGCTACGTCTCTTTCAGGACGCAGCCGATGCGGTTGCCGGCGCCGATGCGGTATACACCGACACGTGGACCTCGATGGGCCAGGAAGCCGAGTCCGATCACCGCCGTCGTGTGTTCGCGCCATATCAGGTGAATGAAGCGTTGATGTCACTGGCTAAACCGGGCGCACTGTTCATGCATTGCCTGCCGGCGCATCGCGGTGAGGAAGTCACGGCCGACGTCTTTGAGTCTGCGGCATCGGTTGTCTTCGATCAGGCGGAGAACCGACTGCACTGCCAGAAGGCCC
>CADEEX010000592.1 GCA_902826465.1 uncultured Acidobacteriota bacterium | reverse complement strand
GCGCGGCTCTACACCGGCCGCCACAAGATCATGGTGCGCTACCGCTCGTACCACGGCGCCACCGGCGGGACGATGACGCTCACCGGCGATCCTCGGCGCTGGCCAAACGAGCCCGGCATCCCAGGCGTGGTCCGCGTCCTCGATCCGTATCACGGTATTCAGCGCGGGTGGGACGATGCGGCCACGTCGCTCGCGATGATCGAAGAAGTGATTCAGCTGGAAGGGCCGCAGACGATCGCGGCGTTCGTGCTCGAATCGGTCACCGGCAGCAACGGCATCCTGATTCCGCCTGACGGGTACATGCAAGGCGTCCGCGACCTGTGCACGAAATACGGCATCATGATGGTGGCAGACGAAGTGATGGCCGGTTTCGGCCGCACCGGCCGCTGGTTCGCCATCGATCACTGGAACGTCGTGCCGGATTTGATGACGATGGCCAAAGGGCTGACGAGTGCCTACGTGCCACTCGGCGCGGTCGGCATGCGGCAACACATTGCCGATCACTTCCGCGACCGCCCGTTCTATAGCGGCCTCACTTACGGGAATCATGCACTCGCCTGCGCGGCGGCGCTGGCGACGATTGCGGTGTACGAAGAAGACGATCTGATTACGGGCGCGGCGCGCAAAGACGAACTGCTGCGCGAACTGCTCGAGCAACTGCACGAACGCCACCCGTCGGTCGGCGCCGTCCGCAACATCGGCCTCTTCGGCATCGTCGAACTGGTGCGCAACCGCCAGACGATGGAGCCAATGGCGCCGTTTAATGGGACATCGCCCGAGATGGCGATTCTGTCGAGCGAACTGCGCGCGCGCGGGCTGTTCACCGTCGTCCGGTGGAACACGTTCTTTACGAATCCACCGCTGTCGATTTCTGAAGCCGAGCTACGAGAAGGATTCGACATCATCAATCAGGCGCTGGACGTTGTGGACCAGATGCTGTAACTCGGGTCCGCGGGTCCACGGTCCACCGGTCCACGGGCCGAAAGCCCCGAGCCCCGAGATTGGGCACAGCTTGTGCTAACTGAGAGCGCATGGCTTGGCTGCCTCGTGCTCTCGCGGTCTGTATACTGCTCGGCTGTTGCTCATCCGTTACGGCTCAACCGTGTGACGGTCTCGCACTACAGGTGTTCCTTGATAGGCAGGGTTTTTCTCCCGGGGTGATCGACGGCAAGGCTGGTACGAATACGGCGCGAGCCCTTGCTGCATATCGCGAGGCGATTGGTACCGATGCACCTGGGCGCATGCCGGTAGATTGTTCGACGCCGGTCGGTACGTCGGGGACCGCACGCGTCAGCGGTACACGTAGCTATGAAATTTCCGCTGAGGATGCGGCGGGTCCCTTCGAAGCGCTACCGAAGGAGATCGCCGATCTGGCCGGACGCCCAGCAGTCGGCTACGAGTCGCTGCTCGAGAAGCTGGCCGAGCGGTTCCACACCAGCCCCGCGTTTCTGCAATCGCTCAATCGCCACGTGTCCCTTGCCGCTGGCGCGTCGATCACGGTGCCAGACGTACCGCCGTTCGATCCGCAGCTGAAACCGCAACGAAGCCCGGATAACAACTCGTCCATCGAGGTGACTCGCGAAGGGGAGCTGCGCGTGCGAAGCGCCGAAGGAGCGTTGCTGTTCTATGCCCCGGCGTCGAGCGGCAGCGAGCACGATCCGTTGCCGCCAGGCAACTGGAAGGTCACGGGAGTGAGCTGGTTGCCGGTGTTCCACTACAACCCGGCGCTCTTCTGGGACGCCGACAGCACCGACAAGAAAACGGTGGTTGCGGCGGGACCCAACAATCCGGTCGGCGTGGTGTGGGTCGACATCAACGTCCCTCACTACGGACTGCACGGCACGCCAGAGCCGACGAAGATTGGCTACGTGCAGTCGCACGGCTGCGTAAGGCTCACGAACTGGGACGCCGCGAGGCTCGCGTCGTTGGTGACCGTCGGGTCACCAGTGGTGTTCAAGTGAAACGCAGACGAGGCGAACAGCGCGGACGCATCATGTTTCCGCTGTTCGTGTGTCTGCTGGTTGGCGGTGCCGGGGGATGGTGGTTGCGCGCGTTGAACGTCCCACCGGGGGCGGCCCCCGTCGCCGAGGCCGGGCATCCGGACGCCACGCCAGCCATGGTGACGAGCGATCCGCCGCCGCCAGTCGTGCGCGCCGCCGCTCGTCCTCAGCCGTCCAACATCGTCGATGCGCTACGCGCGAGAGCTCTGCGCCTGCCGATCGATGGCGTGAGGTCGGAGAGTTTTCGTGGCCAGTTCGATCAGCGACGGGAAGGCGGCTCACGCGGGCACGAAGCCGTCGATCTGCTCGCGCCGCGGAGCACCCCGATCTATGCAGTGGACGATGGGACGGT
>CADEEX010000591.1 GCA_902826465.1 uncultured Acidobacteriota bacterium | reverse complement strand
AGGGGACGATACCCCGAAATGTGGTGATGTGGTGATGTGGTGATGTGGTGATGTGTAAGATCCATCCATGATCTGCAACACCATCCTGGACGCCATCGGGCACACCCCGATGGTGCGCATCAATGCCATCACGAAGGGGCTCGTGAAGGGCACGGTCCTCGCCAAGGTGGAGACCTTCAACCCCGGGAACTCGATCAAGGACCGGATGGCGGTGCGGATGATCGAGGACGCCGAGCGCAGCGGCGCGCTCAAGCCCGGCGGGACGATCATCGAAGGCACCTCGGGCAACACCGGCATGGGACTCGCCATCGCTGCGGTCGTGAAGGGCTACCGCTGTATCTTCACGACGACCGACAAGCAGTCGAAGGAGAAGGTGGACGCGCTGAAGGCGTTTGGCGCCGAGGTCATCGTCTGTCCCACGAACGTCGATCCTGAAGACCCGCGCTCGTATTATTCGGTGTCATCACGTCTCGTGAAGGAGGTGCCGAACTCGTGGAAGGCAAATCAGTACGACAACCTCTCGAACTCGGCCGCGCACTACGAGCAGACCGCTCCTGAGATCTGGGAGCAGACGAATGGCACCATCACCCATCTGGTGGTCGGTGTCGGCACCGGCGGGACCATTTCCGGTGCGGGTCGCTATCTGAAGGAAAAGAATCCAGCTATCAAGGTGTGGGGGATCGATACCTACGGCTCAGTGTTCAAGAAGTACAAGGAGACCGGCGTCTTCGATAAGCACGAGATCTATCCCTACATCACCGAGGGTATTGGCGAAGACTTCCTGCCGAAGAATGTCGACTTCTCGGTGATCGATCACTTCGAGAAGGTGACAGACAAGGACGCTGCGGTGATGACGAGGCGCATTGCCAGGGAGGAAGGGATCTTCGCCGGCAACTCCGCCGGCTCGGCGATGGCTGGCCTGCTTCAGCTTCGCGATCGCTTCACCGACGACGACGTCATCGTCGTGATTTTTCATGACCACGGCTCACGCTACCTTGGCAAGATGTTCAACGACGACTGGATGCGCGAGAAAGGATTCCTCGAGCGCAGTGGCATGACGGCGCGCGACATGGTGGCGCTCGGTCTGTCCGGTGAGTTGTGCTCGATCGACTGCAACGAGCCGGTCGAACATGCACTGACCCTGATGAGTGAACACGACTTCTCGCAGATTTCGATCACGCATGACAAGCGGCTGGTCGGGTCGCTGAACGAAGCGCACCTCTACGATCGTCTGCGCGACCATCCGGAAGTGAAGCGCGATCCGGTTGAAACCATCATGCTGCCGGCGTTTCCCTTCGTCGACGTGTCGACGCCGGTGGAACTGCTCTCGAAGATGATCACGCCACAGAACACGGCGGTGCTGGTGCGCGATTTCAAGACCGACAAGACGTTCATCGTGACGCGGTCGGACGTGCTCAGGGTGCTGTAGCCGAAGTGCCGACCGAGTATGCTAGCCGGCGTCCGATGAGGTTCGTCACTGCCGTTGTCGCGTCGACGATACCGCTGGCGGTCGCCTGCGGCTCGTCGTCGCCTGCTTCCGTGACCACCGAGGCGCCGATGGGTGCCCCGACGGTCGAGTGGTTTACCGATCGTGCGGCGGCGGCGGGCCTCGATTTCGTGCACGTCAACGGAGCCACCGGCAGGTTCTATTATCCGGAAATCCTCGGTGCCGGCGTCGCCATGTTCGACTACGACAACGACGGCGACCTTGACGTCTACCTCGTTCAGGGTGGCGTGGTCGGTGCCGCGGTCACCACACCCATGCACGCACCGGGAACGGGCGGACGCCTGTTTCGCAACGACCTCTCGATCGCCTCGGATGGGACGCGCGCGCTCCGTTTCGCCGACGTGACGGCCGCTTCCGGCATTGACGCGCGCGGATTCGGCTTCGGCGTGGCCACCGGCGACGTCGACAACGACGGCTGTGTGGATCTCTACCTGACGCGCCTCGGCGGCAATCAGCTGTATCGCAACAACTGCGACGGCACGTTCCGCGATGTCACGGCGCGGAGCGGGACGGCCGACCCCGGCGGCGTGGTCGTGTCCGCGGCATTTCTCGACTACGACCGTGATGGCTGGCTCGATTTGTACGTGGGCCACAACGTCAACTACACCCTGGCCCGCGAGCAGGTGTGTCCAAACAAGGCCGGTGCGCCCGACTACTGCCCGCCGGAAGTATTCGGCGGGCAGGCGGATCGGTTGTTCCGCAACGCGCACGACGGCACGTTTGTGGACGTCAGCGGTCGGGCGCTCGTCGGTGCGAAGCTCGGGCCGGCGCTCGGTGTGACCACGGCCGACTTCAACGGCGACGGGTGGATCGATATCTATGTCGCCAACGATGGCCGCGACAATCTGTT
>CADEEX010000590.1 GCA_902826465.1 uncultured Acidobacteriota bacterium | reverse complement strand
CATTCGACTCGGGCGAGCCGACTCACACAGACGGCCAGGAGCGGATGTCTGTCACGTCACCACATTGCTGACGTACGACCTTTTGTTGTCTCGACGCGGGCACATAACCCGGACGCGGTGCACTATGGACTGCGCCGAGCCATTTGTCTGAGCTCCGTCGGCGAACGACCGTATGTACTGCGAAAGACCGCGTTGAAGCGCCGTACGCTGCGGAATCCCGAGCCAAGCGCTACTTCAACCATGGAGAGGTCAGTCGTATCGAGCAGACGTTTTGCACGCTGAAGGCGTGCCGTCGTAGCGACCTGAAGTGGGCTTGCGCCGAGGTGCTTAAGAAAGAGCCGCGCGAGATGCCGCGAACCGACTCCCAGCCGGTCCGAAAATGCCTCTACTCCCTCGTTGTCCAGGGCGCCTGCATCGATGAGCCGCATCGCGCGCTCCACCGTTGTTTTCGTGCCGTTCCACGCGGGGCAAAAGGGCGCTGTCTCGGGTCGGCATCGCAAGCATGGTCGATAGCCGGCAAGCGCTGCGGCAGCTGCAGACGGATAGAACTCTACGTTCTTCGACTTGGCCGGTCTCACGGGACAGACTGGTCGGCAATAGATGCCTGTCGTCCGCACGCCAGTAAAGAAGATGCCGTCGTAGGCCTGGTCCCTGCGCAATCGCGCAGCGTCACATTCCGCGAGGTCGAGCATGTTCTGGGTAAGCGTTGTGTGGGGTTGGACGATCACGTCGGAAAGCAGCGAGCCGCAGCGCGGCCCAGGTGCTAGCGTCTCAATGCTTCTCGGGATCTCCTCCACTATGCATGACCCTCTCGACAACCCAGTCTGGCACTCGTTGATCGATGCTCACGCTCCGTACGCGACGGGCTGCGGCAAGGCACGCCACTATGCCCGCGAAATCGCGCCGTTTTCAGCCATCGAGGACGCCGGCGCGCAAGCCTATGCCGATCTGGCAGCACACCTGCCGCCCGGTGTGGAGGCAAGGTTGTTCCGCCCCGCGGAAGAACCACTGCCAGTTGGCTGGGAGCAGCTCGACTGCTTTCCGATGCTTCAGATGGTGGCCAAGCACGAGGTAGCCGTGATTGCCAATGGGCCCGCCGTTGTCGAGCTCGGAGTGGAGTCTGTTGACGCCATGCTGGCGTTGACGGCGGTGGCCAAGCCGGGCCCCTTTGGCGCTCAGACTGTGCGGCTGGGTGGCTACATCGGGGTTGTGGAAGACGGCAGACTGCTGGCAATGGCCGGCGAGCGAATGCGGGTTGCTGGGCATGTTGAACTCAGTGCGATCTGCACGCATCCAGACGCACGCGGCCGTGGACTTGGTGCACGCCTTACCGCAGTGTTGACGCAACGCGCCTTCGATCGAGGTGAACGGGCCTTCCTCCATGTCAGGCCCGAGAACGAGGCCGCATGCGCGTTGTATCGGCGGCTCGGCTTTGAGACACGCCGCGAACTGCGCATCCTTTGGCGCAGGCCCATCAGAGGCGCATGACGACGATTCATCCGCAGCAGCAAGACTTGACCGCTGCGTGGGTCGCCTTCGTCGTGGCGTTGTTTGCTTGGGGCGCGGGCTTCTATGGGCCGGCGATGTTTGTGCATGCGCTGCACGCAAGCCGCGGATGGTCCGTTTCACTGGTGGGCATGGCTGTGACGACCCACTTCCTGTTGAGCGCGTTCCTCGTCGCCAACTTGCCCCGCGTTCACCATCGCTTGGGTGTCACTCAAACGACATTGGGCGGCACAGCACTACTGGCTGTGGGGATCGTGGCTTGGGCGGCATCGCCCGAGGCCTGGTTGCTGTTTCCAGCAGCGGCATTGACAGCTGCAGGGTGGGCGGCGACGAGCGGCGCAGCGATCCACGCCCTCGTTGCGCCAAGGTATGGCCGCGCGCTCCCAAAGGCGTTGGCCATCGCCTTCAACGGAGCCAGTGCTGGCGGCGTCCTGATTTCGCCCTTGTGGGCATTCCTAATTGCACAGACCGGACTTCTGGCCGCCGCACTCGTCATAGGGGCCGGGATGGTTCTCATCGTCTTTCCACTTGTTTGGCGCTTCTTGTACACGCCTGACACGAACGCCCGGCTGCGGCAGCCACTCGCATCAACAGCACCCACTGCGCCAGATCAACCGGTGTCGGCGCTTCGATTGGCCTTGCTGCGCGATCCTCGATTTATTTCGATCTCGGTCGCGTTTGCCATGGGGCTGTTCGCACAGATTGGCATCTTCATTCACCTCGTTTCGCATCTCGCAACCACTTTGGGCATTGCTGGCGCCTCGGGCGCGATAAGCCTGGTCACGCTGTGCGCTGTTGGCGGGCGAACGATGCTCGGTTGGTGGGTTGGCTCCGGTAGCCTCCGGAACCTTGCGGCCGTCAACTTCATCATG